>RHAU01000065.1 GCA_010032125.1 Actinomycetota bacterium
ATTCTCGATGGAATGGCGTGGTCTCTTGCCAACTAATGTAACGAAAGCTTCGCAATCAAAGCGCACACTTGGATCTTTAGATAAAGGGATTACAGAGTGCGATGCGTGTACTCGACTTGTCGCTTGGCGTAAAGAAATTTCAACCACAAAGCGAAAGTCGTACCAAGATCAGAGATATTGGGGAAAACCAGTCACCGGTTTTGGACCCTCTGATGCTTCACTTGTCATTGTTGGACTTGCTCCGGGCGCCCACGGCGCAAATCGAACTGGAAGAGTCTTTACCGGAGATAGTTCAGGAGATTGGCTCTATCGCTCACTTTTCCGAAATGGACTTGCGACGTTGGAAACAAGTAGAGATCGAAACGATGGACAAGAACTTATCGATACACGAATTACCTGTGCAGTCCGATGCGCACCTCCAGGAAACAAACCGTTACCTGAAGAAATAACGCGGTGTTCGCCATGGCTTCTTCGTGAATTTCAACTGCTCTTTCCGACTGCGCGTGCATATCTCGCCCTAGGCGGCATCGCTTGGCGCGCGACGATAAGCACGTTGATTAACCAAGGTGAAGAATTGCCGAGAAAGCTCCCAAAGTTCGGTCACGGAGCCGGGTTCAAGTTTCGCGGTAGCGATGGGAATATTAGGTTAGTCATTGGCAGTTACCACCCAAGCCAACAGAACACTTTCACGGGGAAGCTAACGCAGAACCAGTTAGATTCTGTGGTTCGGAAGGCGGGTAGATTTGCCCACGCTAGTTCGCCCCTGTAGCCCAATGGCAGAGGCAGACGACTTAAAATCGTCCAAGTGTGGGTTCGACCCCCACCGGGGGCACAACTGCAGACCACACTATTAAAGGAGAGCAATGAATAGTTCGAATCCCGTTCTCACTCGTGCATATAACGAGCGTCGCGGGTATGCCGCGATGGATCGTGTGCCGAGTTCGACTGAGAATCTTGAAGCAATGTATGAAGCGCCAGCTGCATCATCGCTACGCACCGGACGAATGACGATGGATGATGTCGTCGCTCGAACCGGAATTCTTTTTGGTACCGCCCTCGTTGTCGGTGCGGCCGCCTGGTATTTCAATCTTCAAGGACTATTTATCGTCGGATTGATCGGTGGACTTGTCACTGGTCTCATCGGAGCATTCAGCAAGAAAGTTCGTCCGGCTCTCTACATTACTTATGCGGTATGCCAAGGTCTTGTTCTTGGAATTATCAGCAAGGTTTATGAACTCTTCTACAACGGCATTGTTCAACAAGCGATTGTTGCAACAATCGCAGCGTTTGTCGGAATGCTTTTCATGTATCGCAGCGGAAGACTTCGCGCGACACCAAAGTTCACTCGTACCCTCATTGGCGCCACCATCGGATATTTCATTTTGGCGCTCGGAAGTTTCATTGGCTCATTCTTTGGATTGGGCGGCGGAATGGGACTCTATGGACTAAGTGGCTTTGGTCCACTTCTCGCTATTGCTGGCGTTGCTCTTGCTAGCTTCTTCTTAGTGCTTGATTTTGATCAAGTTGAACAAGGCGTTCGCGCCGGCGTTCCCCAAGAAGAATCGTGGCGAGCAGGCTTCGGTCTTTTGATGACCGTTGTCTGGCTCTACCTTGAAGTTCTCCGCCTCCTTGCAATCTTGCGAGGCAATAACGATTAACCCTCGTTAAATTGCGGTTTTGAAGCATCCCCGAGACGAGCAGAATTTGTCTCGGGGATTCTTATTGCAATAAGTAAGGCAAGCGAAAAGACGATTGCGCTCACGGCGATCGCGCTTCGATAATCGTAAGCATCGGATATCGCACCAAGAAGTAATGGACCGACCATCATCCCGGCATCACCGGACATCTGCCAGAGCGCATAAACCTTGCCGCTCTTGCCTTTGATCACGTCTCCAACAATCGCTGCAGCAGATGCGGCAAATCCGGCACCAAAACCAAGAACCAACATCGCTGCGAGATACATAGCAACGTTCTGGGCAAGTACCAACATCATCAGCGCTACGAGTGTTATCGAAAAGCCAATCAAAATAGTGGGTTTGCGACCGTTCTTATCGGAGTATTTTCCAGCACGGATCATTACCGAACCTTGTGCGATGAGGGCTAAAGTGAAACTGATACCAATAATCGCCGTGGTCGCACCTAATTCATCAATCACAAAAAGTGGCAAGATGGAAGAGCGCATTCCGAAGAAGACCCAACTTCCGAGAAATGCCAAGAAGAGCGAATAGAGATATGGGCGAAGTTGTAACGCTTCTCTTATCGAAAGCGCCGGTTCGCTGGACTCTACTTTCGCAGCAGATTGCCCCAAACGTTTTTCGTGAAGGAAAAATAGCGAGACGCTACCGGCCATGATTAAGAGAACTGAGTAAATGAAAAATGGTGCGCGTGGAGAGATTGCAAGTAACGCGCCGCCGAATGCAGGCCCGACCACGCCACCGGCGATAAATCCTGCGTTGTAAATCGATTGGGCTCGGCCTCTCTGACTATCGTCGACAACGCGCAAGATCAGCGCGCCCGCCGAGACCGAGAACATTGATGAACCAAGTCCGCCTGCTGTCCGAAAGATGAGGAGCTGTTCATAACTGTGGGCAGAGCCAGCAAGAAAGGTAAATATCGAAACCATGAAAAGGCCAAAACCAAGGACTTTTCGCTCACCAAAACGATCGACCAGGTTCCCGGAGAAGAGCCCTGAAACAAATCGCATGATGGCAAAGCTAGAAATAATCAAACCGACCATGGTGTTGGTAACGCCAAAGGTGCGAGCAAAGATTGGAATCGCCGGAATGATTAATCCAAAGCCAACTGCAACAAGAAATGAGATTGCAGTGAGTACGGAGACTTCGAGTGGAAGTCCCCGAAAGAGAGTTCTACGAATTCTTATCCCAGAGCCTCTCCGGCAGCATCCTGACGAGCGCTGGCATGGGCGTTGCTATCTTGAAGCGGCTTCTCCTTCAAGAAGATTGCAAAGAAGAATCCGAGCGCCACAACCGGCGCTGCAGCAATGAAGACCGAGTGGAACGCGGACATAAAGGAGTCAAGGACGGTGTTCTGAACGACTGCCGGCAAGGTCGCGATCGCTTCGGTGTTATTAGCCAGAGAGCCAATAAGTGTCGGATCAACTTGGGCAAGTGCATCGGGATTGGTTTTTGCTAATTCCGCAAAGCCAGTCTTGAGATTATTTGAGACATCGTGGCTCAGAATGGTTCCGAAAATTGCAGTTCCGAATGCTCCACCTAAAGTTCTAAAGAACGTATTGGACGATGTA
>RHAU01000066.1 GCA_010032125.1 Actinomycetota bacterium
CGGTGGGGTGCTCCGGGTGAAGACCAGGTCGGCAGCAAGGCGCCGTCGACAAGCGTGGGTCTGCCAGTGTTAGCCAGGCCCTCCTAAAACCAACAGGAGGTTGATTTCGTGTCATCGTTTAACGTTTCCAATACCGCTTTTGAAACTCGTCAGATTCACGCGGGCCAGAGTCCAGATCCCGTAACCGGGTCGCGTGCGCTTCCGCTCTATCAAACAACTGCATATCAATTCCGCGATACGCAACATGCTGCCAATCTCTTTGGCCTTGCCGAATTGGGAAATATCTACACCCGAATCATGAATCCGACCCAAGATGCGGTCGAGCAACGCATCGCATCTCTTGAGGGTGGCGTCGCAGCACTGCTCGTTGCTTCAGGTTCAGCGGCGACAACATTTGCAATCCTCAATGTTGCAGAAGCGGGCGATCACATCGTCTCATCGCCATCTCTCTATGGTGGTACCTACAACCTCTTCCATTACACCTTGCCGAAATTCGGCATCGAAGTAACTTTTGTTGATAATCCAGATGATCCCGAGAGTTGGAAGAAAGCAATTCGCCCTAACACCAAAGCTTTCTTTGGTGAAACGATTGCTAATCCCAAGAACGATCTACTTGATATCGAAGCCGTAGCAAAAGTCGCTCATGATTATGGGGTTCCTTTGATTGTTGATAACACCGTTGCCACTCCATATCTAATTCGCCCTATCGAATTCGGTGCAGATGTCGTTATCCATTCTGCGACCAAGTTTTTATCTGGTCATGGAAATGCTGTTGTGGGCGCAATCGTTGATTCTGGAAAATTCGACTACGCGAAGTACCCAGATCGATTTAAGAATTTCAATACCGCAGATCCGAGTTATCACGGCCTTGTCTATGCCCAAGCCCTCGGCGTTGGCTCACCGTTTGGCGCCAATCTCGCCTACATATTCAAGATCCGTTTGACGCTCCTTCGCGACATCGGCGCTGCTGTAGCACCGTTTAATGCCTGGCTCCTTGCTCAAGGTCTTGAGACTTTGAGCCTTCGCATCGAACGCCACGTTGAAAATGCATTAGCGGTAGCAACCTGGCTTGAGAAGCACCCCCAAGTGGAGAAGGTGAATTACGCATCTCTGGCTTCCTCGCCATGGAACGGATTGGCGAAGAAGTACGCCCCTCAAGGAAGTGGATCGGTTCTCTCCTTCGAAATAAAGGGTGGAATTGAGGCCGGCAAGAAATTCATTGAGGCGCTCGACATCTTCTCGCACGTTGCAAATATCGGCGATGTTCGCTCACTTGCAATACATCCCGCATCAACTACGCACTCCCAACTCACTCCCGCAGAGCAACTCACTGCTGGTGTGACGCCAGGATTAATTCGACTCAGTCTCGGGCTTGAGAACATCAATGACATCAAGGCTGATATCGAACGCGGTTTTGCGGCAGCGAAGTAGTGCAGATTTCCCACGACATTACCGGGGCATGGTTGGAATTCCATGACCCCGGTCAACGTCGTTTCCTCAACATCGGCGACCTACCTTTGGAATCTGGTGAAGTTCTTCCTGATGTGACGATCGCTTATCAAAGTTGGGGCGAGCTGAATAGCGATAGATCTAATGCAGTTCTCATTAATCACGCTCTCACCGGTTGGTCTGACGTGCCGGCATGGTGGCCAGAAATGGTTGGCCCGGGTTTACCGATAGATACACATCAATACTTCGTTATCTGTCCGAATGTGATTGGTGGATGCCAAGGAAGTACTGGACCATCATCACTTGCACCGGATGGAAAACGCTGGGGATCGAGATTTCCTTATCTCACCGTTCGTGACATGGTGAGCGCCGAAGTCGCTTTCACAAACAAACTTGGAATTTCGCGCTATGTCATCGCGGTCGGACCATCATTGGGCGGGATGCGCTCTCTGGAATGGGCGATTCAATTTCCAGATCGAGTGGGCGCAATCTGCTCTATTGGCTCATCTGCTGTTGCTACTGGGGATCAGATTGGAACTTGGACGACAGAAATTCATGCGATCAAAGCCGATCCGCATTTTCACGGCGGGGATTACTACGACAAAGAGCGGGGACCGGTTGAGGGTATGGGAATCGCACGAAAGATCGCCCATCTTTCGTATCGCACCGAATATGAAATGGATACGCGCTTTGGGCGAGACTTGCAGGGGGATGAAACCGGTCGTTACGCAGTTACCTCATACCTTGATCACCAAGCGCTCAAGCTGCAACGTCGCTTTGATGCCAACACATACATTGCCCTTGAATCGGCGATGATCTCTCACGACATCGGTCGTGATCGCGGTGGCGTGAATGAAGCCCTTTCGAGCGCTCGAGTGCCAATCGTCGTTGCCTCCATCGATACCGACCGACTCTTTCCGCCGCGGCTCCAGCAGGAAATCGTCGAATTGGCTCCATCTGCCCTACCTCTGCAACGGATTTCATCGCCTTTTGGTCACGATGGATTCCTCATTGAAGTCGAGACCGTAGGCTCAATCATTCGAAAGACTCTTGAATCTGCAGTAATTCACCGGGCATAAAGTGGCCATAAAGTGCGTTTCGGCCTGTGGACAATTTATAATATAGCCATAGCCCATCTCCCCAAATGGTGCGACGGTCTCTGGTAAATCGCCAGATCAAAGAAAAGGATTATTTGTGCCTGTATCTCGTGCGCCCAAAAAAGCCCCAACAAAGAAGAGCGCTGCAAAGAAGAGCACGAAGAAACCGGTAAAGAAAACTGTCGCAAAGAAAAACTCAGGTCCCAGACTTTTCCCAACCAAGGCTGAATTAGAAGCTCTGAAAGCCGCGCGCGAAGCCGCTGAAAGTTCCAAGAAATCTAAGAAGAGTGGGCCAAGACTTTTCCCCACAAAAGCAGAGTTGGAGGCGATGAAGGCTGCCTCATCTGGAAAGCCGACTGCAACAACACAAACGCCAGGAAAAGTTTCAGGTAAGAAGTCAGTTGAAAAGATCGATGGCGAAGACGTTGAATTAGAAGAAGTTGAATTAGAAGATCTCGAAAAGCTTGTCTCCGAAACTACGGAGGAAGGCGTTGAAGGTCAACCAGAAGTTCGCGTCGTCAATCTCTCAGAGGAAGCAAAACAAGAAGAGGGCGAATTTACTCTCAAAGATTCTGAAGAAGATGACGCGCCAGCCCAGACCGTTCTCACTGCCGGTGCGACAGCTGATCCCGTTAAGGATTATTTAAAGCAGATTGGTCGCGTTGCGCTCCTCAATGCCGAACTTGAAGTGGCACTTGCGATGCGCGT
>RHAU01000067.1 GCA_010032125.1 Actinomycetota bacterium
CAGAAGTATTTTGCAAAGCACGCGCATAAGAACACAACGCTTGATGATCTATTAATTGAATTGGAAGTAACAAGTGGAAAGAAACTTGCCCCCTGGGTTGCGACATGGCTCAAGACCGCAGGTGTGAATACATTCCGGCCTGCCCTTGAAATATCTGGCGATTCCTATTCCTCGGTATCTATCGCGCAAGAAGTACCAAAAATTCCTACGGGCTCCAAAGAGCTACGACCTCACCGTATGGCGGTGGGTTTATACGATTTAGTTGGAAACGTTCTCAAAGTTCGTAAATCTGTTGAGTTTGATCTTGAGGGTCCGCTTACCAAGGTAAATGAACTCTCTGGAGAGAAGGTCGCTGACTTACTTCTCATTAACGATAGAGATCTCACTTACGGAAAGATTCGATTCGATGAGAAATCTATTTCCACTCTGAAATCAAGTCTTGGAAAACTCGAAGATCAATTGGCGAGAACTCTCTGTTGGGCTGCTGCTTGGGACATGTTGCGCGATGCTGAACTTTCAGCATCAGATTTTGTTGATATTGCAATCGCGGGCTTGCCGGGAGAAGTTGATGTCACGATGGTGACTACCCTCGGCAATCAACTCTCGGGCGCTGTTGAAATCTATGCATCCGATAAGAATCGCGACGGGCTGAGAGAGAAGTTGGCTGCCGAACTTTCGCGCCTTCTCGATAGCGCAAAGCCTGGAAGCGACTTACAACTTCAATATGCCCGGCTATTTGCAAATCTTGCTTCGACAGCAGAGCAAGGGAAGCGAATCCGAGAATTAATGGATGGACAGTTGGCTGGCTTAGTTGTTGATGTTGATCTTCGTTGGCAGTTCCTCACGGCTCTTGTTGAGCGAGGTCTTGCAACGATGAATGATGTCGATTCCGAACTTCAGCGTGACAACACCTTGACTGGAAAACTCTCCTATGAACGGTGCCTTGCAGCGTTTCCAACAAAGGAAGCGAAAGAGAAAGCGTTTGTTAAAACGACAGCCGATGACTCGATTTCGAACTGGTCCCGCTTGTACACACTTCAAGGAATGGTGCGACCACTTCATCGCGAATTACTTGCTGAATACATCGATAGATACTTCGCATTGATTTTGGATACCTATAACTCAAAGTCCTACGAAGTCTCCCAAAAAATCGTTGACCTGCTCTTTCCGGTTTATAACATCAGCCAAAGCACTCTTGATAAAACAAATGCGTGGCTCAACGGAATTGGAAAAGATGCTCATCCAACGCTTCGACGCCATGTTATTCAGGCGAAGGAATCGATGGAGCGAGCTATTCGAGTAAGAGCTGTCGACCGCTAGTCGTCAATACGCGTTAAAAGCTCACGAGGTGCGCCGATGCGACGCGCTTTCTTTACTTTCTCTTGAGCGAGCACGAGAACGACGATGATTAAGGTGATGGAAACTGGAAGAACAAAGAACCACAAAACGCCTTCAAGAAATGGAAGTGGTTCGCCAGGCAAAGATCCATCTTCATTTAACGCCCATCGCAAAAACATGAGCAGAGTTTAGGCAGTTGCCGCAACAACTCCAAATGGTTCGAGGTATCGAACCCAGCGTTTATCAGCGCGACCCGTTCCAAGAATTCTCCAGGCTGCACCAACCGGCTCTCGTGGAATTGAGCGCAATCTCCAACCCAACTCTTTTAAAGTTTTATCTGCTTTCAAATGATTGCATCGATGACATGCGCTCACGACGTTATCCCATGTGTGATCGCCACCACGGCTTCGTGGAATGACATGGTCGATTGAGGTTGCGGTTGCTGCGCAATACACGCAACGTCCACCATCTCTGGCAAATATTGCGCGGCGAGAGAGCGGAACTGTGTGACGATAAGGAATCTTTACAAATCTATGAAGTCGAATAACTGCCGGCAACATTACTGATCCAGATGAATAACGAAGTTCAATTTCAGATTCTTCAACCATTGTCGCTCGATTATTTAAAACTAAAATGAGCGCGCGTCTATCAGAAACGACACCTAGTGGCTCGTAGGTGGCGTTTAGAACCAAAGTCCTTCTCGATGAAAGCGACATCGTTTCAACACCTTCCGTGCGACGCGTGGCTCGCGCCGTGGGGGAAATCCTGCCCGAATCCCGGGGGTTATGTGCGGATATTCGATTAACTTCTTATAAAGTCTCGCTCACATGAACCTGAATCTGGACCTTAAAGAGGTTGCCAACTGGTTCTTAGGCGCGCCCATTCGCGTATTAGTAATACTCATCCTCTCCCTCATCCTCCAGAAAGTCGCTTCTCGGGCCATCACTCGGGCTCTCAGCAAAGTCGCAGAAGCCGACTTCATTCCGGGAGAGAAGACTCATGTCACTCGACAACGTGAACGCGCTCGGACTGCAGCCTCAGTCCTTAATAGTTCGTCAAAAGCACTTATTGGGCTCATTGCAGGCGCAATGATCCTTGGCGAATTAGGTGTCGATCTTGGTCCACTTGTCGCATCCGCAGGCGTCGTCGGATTTGCCGTGGGTCTTGGTGCCCAAACAATCGTTCGAGATGTCTTCTCCGGAATCATCATGTTGATAGAGGATCAATATGGAGTTGGTGACACTGTTGAAGTTCTTGAAGTTAAGGGAGTTGTAGAAACTGTTGGCTTACGAATTACAACTGTGAGAGACCGCCAAGGAACTTTGTGGTACTTGAGAAATGGTGAAATTCTTAAAGTCGGAAATAAATCTCAAAAATCACGGGGCTGATTAACCATCGAATTAGCCGCCATCACGAGGTAATTCCAAAGCTCTTCCCGAAGATCTTCACGAATCTTTAACCCATCAACAGCTGACTTCATATGTTTTAACCAAACATCCCGCTCCACTTCGCCAATCGCAAAAGGTGCGTGACGCATCCGTAAACGTGGATGTCCACGTTGTTCGCTATACGTTGTTGGCCCGCCCCAGTATTGCTCCAAGAACATGAGAAGGCGCTCGGCTGCCCCTTTGAGATCTTCTTCCGGGTACATCGGGCGCAAGATTGGATCTGTAGAAACGAGCGCATAGAAGTGTGAAACTAGATCTTCGAAAGTGGCGCGACCGCCCATCTCTTCATACAGCGAACTCATTTGCGAATTATCCGAAGCGACCAGATTCCAAGTGATAGGACTGGAATTGCGGAGAATGCACATAACCAGCCGTATGAAAGGTTTGCGATGACGACGCCAGCAAGTGCTCCCCCGGCTGCACCGGAAAGATTCATCACTAAATCACTTGCTCC
>RHAU01000068.1 GCA_010032125.1 Actinomycetota bacterium
CGGCTCGGCAAATGCAGAGGGCGCAATTGATCCATCAATTGTCGCAAGTCGTGGTGTTGGCGAACCACCCGGAGATTGTGCGGGTTCTAATCCGCGATCAAGAGCATCAAGATTGTCTTTAATGACTTTGAGCGGAAGATATTGATCACGTTGTGCAAGGAGTACATAACGGAGACGTTCTAAATCGGTGCTAGTAAATTTGCGATAGCCCGACGGAGTTCGTTGGGGTTCTATTAAACCTTCGGATTCGAGAAAACGAATCTTCGAGATTGTGACATCTGGAAATTCGCCCCGTAATTTTCCGAGAACTTCTCCAATACTTAAATATGCACGTGCCGGGACGCTCATTACTTAACCTTTCCGCCAAGGAAGAAATGGAGTCGATACTTTCCGATATGTAACTCGACGCCATGCGTCAGTTTTCCTTCGGTGAAGCTCTTACCATCGAGATAGGAACCGTTGAGACTGCCTAGATCGTTAAAGATGAAATCTTTTCCAACGCGAGATATACGTGCATGACGGCGAGAGACTGTGACATCGTCGAGGAATATGTCACTCTCGGGGGAACGTCCGATCGTGGTGGCCTCACTATCGAGGAGGAATCGCGCGCCGCGAGATGGTCCGCTCAGAACCATCAGCATCGCTGAACCTTCGGGAAGTTTTGAGAGCACTTCACGTTCATCTGCAGTAGCTTTTTCAAGAAGAGAGGAGAGAGGATCCCCAACAGCGCGTAGCGCACCTAAATTGATGGTGGTTGTGAGATCAGTTTTGCTCTCACTGGCCGACTCCATTGTTGCCCCACTCTCCGTGGCTTAGTTAAACCTAAGCCTTTCGTTGAGGCTCACCCTAGGGGCGAGGGAAAAGCGAGTCAAGCCGTAATCGCGGAGTAATCCGAGGCGCTTAAGAGTGAAGAGAGCTGCGAAGAATCAGTTATCTCAATTTCAGCAATCCAACCTGCGCCATATGGATCGCTGTTGATTGTCTCCGGCGCAGAATCCAAGACGCTATTGACCGAAACTATCGTGCCCGTCAGCGGTGAGTAGATTTCAGAGACGCTCTTTGTTGACTCAACTTCGCCACACACAGTTCCTGCAGTTACTGCGTCGCCGGTTTTCGGAAGTTGAATGTAGACGATATCGCCCAGCGCTCCTTGGGCATAATCTGTAATGCCAATCCGGAATCGACCTTCACCACTTTTGAGAACCCATTCGTGCTCTTTGGTGTACTGAAGTTCTGCGGGAATGTTTGACATCTAGCGACCTTTCAATTCTCGAAATCCGGTTCGGGCGTAACTTACTCCGGTGTATAGGTAAAGCGCGATTCCCCAACCCGCGAATGCCCATCCCATGACAAATGAGAAAGTAGAGAGAGCGTCTGAGGAATTCTTGGTCAATAACAAGAGTGGTAGCGCGTAAAGAAGATTAAAAGTGGCTGCCTTGCCAAGATAGGTGACAGTGAATGGAGGAATCCCTTTTCGCTTCATCACGATAAGCATCGCTCCGAGAACCAGGTCTCGTCCGGCAACAAGTAAAAGAATTGCCACGGGAACGGTTTCGGTTACATACATCGCCACCAAGACGGAGATGAATGTGAAGAGAAGCCTAAAGCCTTATCTCTCTCGAATTCGAACGGAGACTCGGATGGGAGATCCCGAAAATGAGAAATCTTCCCGGAGCCTTCGCTCAATAAAGCGTCGATATGAAGGTTCGAGGAAATCGGTTGCGAACACGATAAATGTTGGTGGGGCAATCCCGGCTTGGGTTGCAAAGAGAATCTTGGGTTGTTTGCCGCCGCGTAGAGGCGGAGGGTTGCTACCGACAAGTTGGCCCAAGAAGGCGTTGAGTTTTGCGGTGGGGACCCGGTTTTCCCAACTTTCGAGCGCTTCTTCGACCGCCGGAATCAAACGATCCTTATGCCAACCAGTTTTGGCCGAAATATTGATCCGTTTCGCCCAGGGAACTTGATCAAAACCCCGATCAATCTCACGCTCCAACGAGATTCGGCGCTCTTCATCGACCAAATCCCATTTATTCATAGCAATGACCAGCGCCTTACCCGAATCCTCAGCCAGGGAGATGATCCGCAGGTCTTGTTCGGTGATGGTTGCTGAAGCATCGACGACCATGATGATGACTTCAGCGCCTTCGATCGCTCTCTCCGTTCGAAGCATCGCGTAGTAGTCGGTGCCGGAGGCTTGATGAGCCCTCCTTCTAATTCCTGCAGTGTCGATAAAGCGCCAAGTCCGGCCATCGATATCAATTACTTCATCGATGGGATCGCGAGTTGTTCCTTCCGCGTCATCAACAATCGCGCGCGTTTCTCCAGCGAACGCATTTAGCAAACTGCTTTTTCCAACATTGGGTCTTCCGACAATCGCAATCTTGCGAAATCCATCGTCAATGCGACTTCGTCCGAATTCTGGAAGCGCACTGACTATCTCGTCAAGTAAGTCACCGCTACCACGTCCGTGGGCTGCAGAGACAAATTTCGGTTCTCCCAATCCGAGATTCCAAAGCGAATGTGCATCAATCTCATCGCGATCACTATCAATCTTGTTTGCAACTAACATCACTTCTTTCCCGCTCTTGCGGAGCATCTGCACCATTGCGTCATCGTCATTTTGAGCGCCAACCTGTGAATCAACAACGAAGAGAACGAGATCTGCCTCTTGAATCGCACTCTCAGCGGCGTCCGTAATCTTCAGCGCCATTCCTTCAGCTGTTGGCTCCCAACCACCAGTATCGACAACAATGAAATGCCGACCATTCCACTCCGCTTCGTAGCGAATTCGATCGCGGGTGACACCAGGGCTATCTTCAATAATCGCTTCGCGAGATCCGAGGATGCGATTAACGAGCGTTGACTTTCCCACATTTGGTCGTCCAACCACGACAACTACCGGAAGACCAAGTAGTGACCGTTGTTTCAAGATATTCCAGATGTAATCGATCGTTTCTTCAAGCCCTAAGTCGGTCGAATCAACAAGAATCGAATCATCTGCTTTCTTCAACGGCGAGACGGCGCGCGATGAGTCAAGTGCGTCCCTATGCGAGAGCGAAGCAGCAACGTCGTCTACATCCCCTGACTGAATATCAAGTGATTGAAGCTCGTTTTCACGCCTCCGTGCTCGCGCATGTATGTCAGCCTGCAGATAGATTTTTAGCTGCGCATCAGGCGCAACAACAGTTCCAATATCTCGTCCCTCGACAA
>RHAU01000069.1 GCA_010032125.1 Actinomycetota bacterium
CCATGTGAAGAAGTTTGTAAAGGTCAATAACGGTGCAATCCGATCATCAATCACATATTTCAATCCTGCAAGAAGCCCGGTACTAAATCCCCAACCAACTAACGTCGCAAAAATTCCTTCAAGGATAAAGGGCAGTTGGATTGAGAATGAACTTGCGCCGACCAACTTCATCACATTTGTTTCTCGACGACGGTTAAATGCAGCGATACGTAATGTGTTACTTATCAAGAGCGCTGCCGTAAGAACGCTGGCGAAACCAATTGCTAAGGCTCCATCGCGCAAAACATTCAGAAGTCGGAAGAATTTCTCCAAGATCGATCGCTGATCCTGCACAACATCTACTCCGGGACGACCCGAGAACGCGCTCTGGACGACGGCAAATTGAGTTGGATCCGTGAGTTTCACTCGGAAAGATTCGGGAAGTTGGTCAATCGTTACATTTTGCGCAATCGCGGAATCTTTAAATCGCTCCTGGAATCGAGCGAAGGCTTCGCTTTGGGATTCGTAATAGACGGTTTGGACAACGGGAAGAGCCTTCAAATCATTTTGTATCTCAAGTCGTTGCGCCGGAGTAATAACTCCAGCGGAGCAAGAAGGCGCGTCAGAGAGAGGTCCGCAGAGATAGACCGAGACTTCAATCTTGTCGTACCAATAATCTTTCATGACTCGGACCTGCGCATTGGAGAGCAAGCCGATACCGAGTAACGACAAAGAGATAGCAACAGTAATGACAACTGCAAAAGTCATCGTCAAGTTTCGGCGAAGCCCGATGCCAACTTCGCTCATGATGAAACGTGCTCTCACGAGTTCACCGTCCTAGAAATAACGGAACTTCGAATACTCACCATTAATGAATTCGGCTTCATCACTGAGTCAATTCCACCATCAGCTCAGCCGGTATACCCGTAAACGCCACGAGCTTGATCTCGAATTACTGTTCCGCCATCCAATTCAATAACGCGCTTGCGCATCTGATCCACGATGCCCGCGTCATGAGTGGCCATCACAACAGTTGTTCCCTCCCGGTTGATTCGATCAAGGAGTTTCATAATGCCCACGGAAGTAGCCGGATCAAGGTTTCCAGTGGGCTCATCCGCAATCAGAATTGCTGGATTACTTACATAAGCCCTAGCAATGGCAACACGTTGCTGCTCGCCGCCCGAGAGTTCGCCTGGCTTTCGATCTGCCTTATCTTCAAGACCGACTAATTCAAGTACTTCAGGAACTTCGCGAGCAATCTCTTTCTTACTAAAACCTAATACGTGAAGTGTGAAGGCAACATTTTCTGCGACAGTTTTATTCGGAAGAAGTCTAAAATCTTGAAAGACGGTTCCCACTTGGCGGCGAAGTTCTGGCACTTTCCAGTTAGAAAGCGATCCGAGATCTTTACCCGCAACATGAATAGTTCCCGATGTCGGTTTCTCTTCTCTCAGAACCAACCTCAAAAAGGTTGATTTACCAGAGCCTGATAATCCAACGAGAAAAACAAATTCACCCTTCTCAACATCAATCGAGACATTATCGAGGGCAGGACGATCCGCTTTCGGATAGATCTTGGTTACGTTCTCGAAGCGAATCACGTAGCGGATTCTAGGTAAGGTGAGTGTGAATCTCGCGCTTAAACCCGCTTCTCAACGTGAGAAATTGCAGTGAGAAAGTATGACTCAGGCTACTTTCGCTCCCTGCGCCATCTAATCCCGGCGGCGATAAATCCATCGAGTTCGCCATCAAGGACCGCTTGAGTATTTCCAGTTTCAAAATCTGTCCGATGATCCTTCACCATTTGATAAGGATGTAATACATATGAACGAATCTGCGTTCCCCACGAACCTGAGGAATCTCCACGAAGCGCATCGATTTTTGCCCGCTCTTCTTGATTGCGGCGTTCCAGTAACTTTGATTGGAGTACCGCCATCGCAGTTGCACGATTTTGAATCTGGGATCTCTCGTTCTGACATGAAACAACAATTCCCGTTGGAATGTGTGTTATTCGAACCGCCGAATCCGTTGTATTAACGCCCTGTCCGCCGGGACCAGAAGAACGATAAACATCAACGCGAATATCTTTTTCATCTATCTCAATGTGATCGCTCTGCTCGACGACTGGCACTACTTCAACGCCCGCAAATGAAGTGTGGCGTCGATTCTGGCTATCAAATGGCGAAATTCTTACAAGTCGATGCGTTCCTTGTTCGACGGATAGAGTTCCATAGGCATATTGACCTGAGACCTTAAAAGTTGTGGATTTGATTCCAGCCTCTTCGGCATACGAAGTTTCAAGGACGCTCACGCCATAGCTATGACGTTCGCAATAACGGAAGAACATTCTGGAGACCATCTCTGCCCAATCTGCAGCGTCCACTCCCCCCGCTTCTGAGCGGATTGTGATGAGAGCATCGCGATGGTCATATTCACCACTTAACAATGTTTGAACTTCTAAGTCATTTATTGCGGCAGACAATGAATCCAATTCTTTGATCACATCATCCTGCGCCGATGAATTACTTTCTGCATCAGCAAGCTCAATCATCACCGGTAAATCAGTTACTCTGCCACGCAACGTTCTCACTTTGTTGAGCGTTCCTTGAACTCGTGAGAGCGCACTTGTTACTCGCTGGGCATTCTCTGGATTGTTCCAAAGATCGGGTGCACCGGCTTCATTTTCAAGACGCTCCACTTCGCTCTGCATCCTAGAAATATCTAAAACTTGCTCAATGCCGCGCAAGGTTTCATCGAGGGCGCTAATTTCGCCCAATAGATCGCGCTCGGCCATGTCGCAAGGATAGTGGTCGTGCGCGGCTGCGAATAATTCATCTATTAATCCCGATACTCACTAACCGCCGCGATTTCTACATCATTAGTAAATGCGTCGATGCCGAAAATGGGAAACTGGAATGGAAGCTTTTCAATCCGCGTAACAGCTGATCTAAGTTCGTATCCATTGCATTCGAAAGTGCGGATAGATATTTCTTGCTCTAGTAAAAGTGAAAATGTACCTCTCGCCCGGAGGCAATCGATGGGCGTTCGTCGCTTCCCGGATTCATATGAAGGCAGTGAGCCAACACCCGTGTAGTACGTCAGAAGATCGAGTTCTTCTGTAGCACGCGTCAAAGCGGCTTCACTCACAGCAATTAAATCTCGCCGCGCTGAGTAAGCGAAGGCAACATTTGAGATGACGAAAA
>RHAU01000070.1 GCA_010032125.1 Actinomycetota bacterium
TTCGCGACCTTTGACATCGGGTCGATCGAGACCAATTTGTCGATCAAAGCGTCCTGGTCGCAACAACGCGGGATCGAGAATATCTGGACGGTTGGTTGCTGCAATCAAGATCACTTGATCATGAGGTTCAAAGCCATCCATCTCAACGAGTAATTGGTTAAGAGTTTGTTCGCGTTCATCGTGTCCGCCACCAAGACCTGCTCCGCGATGACGACCGACGGCATCAATTTCGTCTACAAAAATTATTGATGGTGCATTTGCTTTTGCTTGGGCGAAGAGATCACGAACGCGAGCAGCTCCCACACCAACAAACATCTCTACGAAATCAGATCCGGAAATGGAATAGAAAGGAACTTTTGCTTCACCGGCTACGGCGCGAGCAAGGAGCGTCTTGCCAGTTCCTGGCGGGCCGAAGAGAAGAACGCCTTTGGGAATCTTTGCGCCGATTTCTTGGTACTTCTTGGAGTCAGCAAGAAAGTCCTTAATTTCTTTGAATTCTTCGATTGCTTCATCTGCGCCAGCGACATCAGCGAAAGTAACTTGCGGAACTTCGTTTGAATGTAATTTCGCGCGTGAGCGACCGAAATTAAATACACGTGAACCGCCTTGTGCTTGCCCCATGAAGAACATGAGCAAGAAGAAGAGGAGAACTATCGGGCCAAGCGTGAAAAGTATGGAAATAAAGATGTTGGTGCTTGGGACTTTGACATCCCACTCTTGAGATGGTGGGTTTGCAGTAAGGAGATTGACGATAATCGGCTCTTGGCCTTGGACATATTCGGCCTGGACCTTCGTTGCTCCGTTGATTGCCTTGCCGGGCTTGAGCACCAACTTGATGAGTTGGTCTCTATCGACGATTTCTGCTGCTTCAACATCGCCACGGGTGATGGCAGCCATCGCTTGTGATGTCTCAATCTTGGTGAATTGATTACTACTGGAAGAGATCTGACCAAAAATAGTTACCGCGACAATCGCAACAACAATCCAAAAGAGCGGTCTGCGCGACCACTTCTGCACCTGGGGATTTTTTCCAGATGGAAGATTGCGCTTGGGTTTTTTCTGTTTAGTCTCGTTGGCCATATTTACTCGTACATGTGCTTAGCAAGCACACCGATGAAGGGAAGGTTTCGATACTTCTCGTTGAAATCTAATCCGTAACCAATCACAAAATCTTTTGGAATATCAAAACCCACATACTTGACATCAACTTTGACCATCGCAGATTCCGGTTTTCGCAGCACCGTGAAAATCTCGACAGATTGGGCGCCGCGAGATTCAAGATTTGTTCGCATCCAATCTAACGTCAATCCAGTATCAACGATATCTTCGACGATTAAAACATTACGTCCAGTAATGTCCTTATCAAGGTCTTTCAAAATTCTGACAACGCCCGATGATTTTGTTCCCGATCCATATGAGGAAACTGCCATCCAATCCATTTCAACATGGCGATTGAGATATCGAGCAAGATCAGCCATAGCCATGACTGCGCCTTTAAGAACTCCGATCAGCAACAAATCTTTATCGCGATAATCCGATTCAATTGTTCGCGCGATTTCTTGTAGCCGCTTCTGCAAATCAGCTTCAGAGACGATGACGCGTTCGACTTCGCTTCTGACAGATTCCAAATCCACGGGGAGCCTTTCTAAGAGAGCGAAAGTCTGCCCGAAATCCTCGTTACGGTCACACCGCCGGGGAGCGATACCGGCCCTTGACCCTTCCATCCTGTGACCAGGGCCTCAACAGGCTCACTATGGTCAGCAGAAAGTGAGCCGGATGGGGCGCCAGCGAGATACACGGCTTTTCGGATAATTCTGGTGCGCACAGCGCGCGGAAGTTTGGCAAGCGTCGCAACATCGAGCGATCGCGGATCAAGTGTGGCGAAGACTTCATCAGCCCATTGATCTAGTGCGTCAGCATCATCGCGCAACAATTGCGAAGAACGCACCAACGCATCTGCAACGCCCGGACCAATTTCTTTCTCCATTGTCGGCAAGACAACTTCGCGCACTCGAACTCTTGCGTATTCCATCGATTGATTATGTGGATCTCGCCAAAATTTAATTCCCGCTTCTTCGCACGCAGCCTCTGTCATCGCGCGCGTGACAGATAACAACGGGCGCCGATATTTCTCCACATGGGGAGCCATTCCAGAGAGCGATCGAGTTCCCGAGCCGCGCGCTAATCCAAGAAGTACGGTCTCGGCTTGATCATCATGGGTATGTCCTAAAAAGATTGCTGCAGCTTGATGTGTAATCGCTATTTCATCAAGGGCTGCATAACGCGCTCGTCGGGCAGATGCTTCCATTCCATCTTTTAATTCAACATGAATTTTTCTAATTTCGATATTTGTATAACCGATTTTGGAAAGCTGCTTCTTTGCCTCTTGAGCAATATCTGCAGAATTCTTCTGAAGTGAATGATCAATAATGACCGCGACCACTTTGATGCTTCGCTCTTTGCATTCCGCATGAAGAGCAGCGGCAAGTGCCGATGAATCTGCGCCACCGGAAGCAGCAACCAAAACAGTTTCACCTGCAGCGATATCTTCTAAATCCCGCCGAACTGCTAGCCGTACGAGATAGAGCGGGGTCGCTTCTGCCATGGCAAAAGCGTAGTTAGCGTTAGACCCGGCCTCCATACGGCATCAAACCTTTGATGCTGTAAATGTTCGAATAGAGCAACCCTTTGCCCTTGGAATTGGCTTCCCACATCATCCCGTTTCCGGCATAAATTGTGATGTGATGGATGGAGTTCACTGTTCCTTTATATGAATAGAAGAGTAGGTCGCCAGGTTCGAGTTGGCTGATGGGTACATGTTTTGTGTAAGAGAAATAGAGCGATGAGTTGAGGCGATCCCAGTTCGGCCAACCCAATCCCGCTGATCGGTAGGCCGCATAAACCAAGCCAGAACAATCAAATGAATTCGGTCCTTCTGAGCCCCAGATATATGGCTTACGCGCGAGAACTTGTTTCTTGGCGAATTCAACCGCTTTTGCACGCATCGTTGGATTGGAGCGGGTAAAGCTCGCGCCTTTGAAACCAATATCCGGCCAAATCTTGGTGTAGATCGCTGTATTTGACGCGATACTTGCATTTGCCTCTTCTAAGAGCGCAAGTTGTCGCTGTTGTTCTAGCGTGACGCGAACTTT
>RHAU01000008.1 GCA_010032125.1 Actinomycetota bacterium
CCGCTCCTGATTTCCATGGGCCTTGGATAACTGCTGAGGTGACATCGAGAGGTGAACTATCCACATCTCAAACGCCATCGACTCATACGAACGTATGAGCACAATCGCTCTTTATTTGATGATGATTCGCCGATGACACCTGACCACCAAGAATCTTTTCAAGAGTATTTCCAATTCTTCTCACCAGCAATCGAGGAGACTAAGCCTGCTACCCGAAAGCTCTATCTGATACCGACAACGCATGGTGAAAATTTCGACCCAGATTTTGCGCCAAATCCATCACCATTAAGTGAGCTTCCCAATATCGAGCGGTGGACACTGACATACACGATTTGCGCTATCGAGATCCTTGCCGGTCGCCGACCTATTGCACAACTTGCACGTTCCACTCACCGATACACCTATAACGAAATCTCATCAAAAATCGGATCAATACGTGAAGTGCCAAAGATTAGAAAGATTCATCGGCACCAACCTATTGACGGCGTCATTGAAGTGACTGTGACTCTTGCCTTCACCAAACGAGTACGTGCGCTTGTAGCTAGATTCGAAGGAGTCGACCGCCGTTGGCTCTGTACTGAATTTGCGCTGATTTAGTCAGATTTACGAAGCGCCGTGGCAGCGTTTGTATTTCTTTCCCGAACCGCACGGACACGGAGCGTTACGTGAAACCCCGTCGCCAGTTGTCGAGCTGACGGAGGTTGCTCCGCTCTCACTGGGAGCCGAATACGTCA
This sequence comes from Actinomycetota bacterium, assembly GCA_010032125.1. Lineage (GTDB taxonomy): Bacteria > Actinomycetota > Actinomycetes > Nanopelagicales > Nanopelagicaceae > MAG-120802. The sequence goes on from RHAU01000008.1 coordinate 735, forward strand.
ACTCTTGTGGTGCTTCGGTTACGACACCTTTTGCCTCTACTTGTGAATCTTCAACTTTAACTTCGACATTAAAAAGATAACCGACAATCTCTTCCTTCATCGCCTCCATCATCGCCGCGAAAAGTTCGTAGCCTTCCTTTTGATACTCAACGAGTGGATCGCGCTGGGCCATAGCACGAAGACCGATTCCTTCTTGTAGATAGTCCATCTCGTAAAGATGTTCACGCCACTTTCGATCTAAGACGGAGAGAAGAATTTTTCGTTCAAGTTCTCGAATGACTTCACCGCCAAGTTCTGATTCACGCTTGGCGTAAGCCTCGAAGATATCAGTGACGACGCGTTCTGCAATGAAATCGGCATCAAGTCCTGTTCTTCCGCCTACTTCTTTTTCGAGATCTTCTACCGTGAAGGTGATGGGATAAATTGATTTCAGAACTGTCCACAACTGATTGAGATCCCACTCTTCAGGGAAACCTTCAGCCGTCGCAGCCGCTACATAACCGCGAATAGTGTCTTCAATAAAACCTTTGACCTGCTCAGTTAAATCAGCACCTTCTAGGACTTCGCGTCGCTCTTGATAAATCACTTCTCGTTGTTTATTCATGACATCGTCATACTTCAAAACATTCTTGCGCATTTCAAAGTTCTGTGATTCAACTTGTGTTTGTGCTGATTTGATGGCGTTAGTGACCATTTTGGATTCAATCGGAGTATCTTCCGGAATTCCTGCAGCAGTGAGGAAACGCTCTACTAAGGCAGAATTAAAACGCCGCATCAAATCATCTTGGAGCGAAAGGTAGAAACGTGATTCGCCTGGATCACCTTGGCGACCGGAGCGGCCTCGCAACTGATTATCAATTCGTCGAGACTCATGGCGCTCTGTTCCAAGAACGTAGAGACCACCAAGTGCAACAACTTTTTCATGCTGTTCGGCAACCGCAGCCTTCTGTTTGCTCAGTTCATCTGGCCACAAAGATTCGTATTGCTCAGAATTCTCGACGGGTGAGATTCCATTTCGCTGTAATTCAAAATCCGCCATGAATTCTGGGTTTCCACCCAACATGATGTCGGTACCACGTCCCGCCATATTTGTAGCAACCGTGACAGCACCGATAGTTCCTGCGCGAGCGATGATGGCGGCTTCACGTTCATGCTGCTTTGCATTGAGAACTTCGTGTGGGACTCCGCGTCGACGAAGAGTTTGTGAGAGTAATTCTGACTTTTCAACGCTTACCGTTCCTACCAATACTGGTTGGCCTTTTCGATGGCGTTCGGTGATGTCATCAGCAACTGCTTCGAACTTAGCCGCTTCAGTCTTGTAGACAAGATCTGATTGGTCCTGGCGTTGCATCTCTTTGTTCGTAGGGATTGGGATTACTCCGAGTTTATAGATCTGCATGAATTCTGAAGCTTCAGTCATCGCCGTACCCGTCATACCGGCCAATTTTTCGTAAAGGCGGAAGTAGTTCTGCAGCGTTATGGTCGCAAGAGTTTGGTTCTCATCACGAATCTCAACTCTTTCTTTTGCTTCAAGCGCCTGATGCAAACCTTCGCTATATCGACGGCCTGAGAGAACGCGACCAGTGTGCTCATCAACGATGAGAAGTTCACCATTCATGATGACATAATCTCGATCGCGCTTAAAAAGCTCTTTAGCTTTGAGAGCATTGTTGAGATAGCCGATCATCGGCGTATTTACTGCTTCATAGAGGTTGTCGATATTGAGCATCCGCTCAACTTTTGCTACGCCACCATCCAAGATGCCAGTCGTGCGTTTCTTTTCATCAACTTCGTAATCTTCGCCGCGAACTAGGCGTGCGGCAATGTTTGCAAATTCTATGTACCACTTAGTGGCCTTTTCTGCCGGGCCGCTGATGATTAATGGGGTACGGGCTTCATCGATAAGAATCGAGTCCACTTCATCGACGATGGCGAAGTTATGCTCTCTCTGGACGCAGTCAGCGAGATTCCACGCCATGTTGTCGCGTAGGTAATCAAAACCAAACTCATTATTTGTTCCGTAGGTGATATCTGCCGAATATTGCATTCGTCTCTCGGCTGGTGTCATGGAGGCGAGAATGACGCCAACTTTCAATCCTAAGAAGCGATGAATTCGACCCATCCACTCGCTATCACGTTCGGCAAGATAATCATTGGTTGTGACTATGTGTACGCCTCGTCCAGTCAAAGCATTGAGATACGAAGGCAACGTTGCTACGAGAGTTTTACCTTCACCGGTTCGCATTTCCGCGATATTTCCCAGATGAAGCGCAGCTCCACCCATAATCTGAACGTCATAGTGGCGCTGTCCTAATGTTCGTTTCGACGCTTCGCGCACGACGGCAAAAGCTTCTGGCAATAGTTCATCGAGAGACTCGCCGGATGCAAGGCGAGACTTAAATTTCTCCGTCATCTCACGAAGTTCAGAATCTGAAAGCTTGGAAAAAGTATTTTCATGTGAATTAACGGCATCGGCGATTTTCTCTAGCCGCTTGAGTGCGCGACCTTCGCCTGCGCGAAGGATTTTGTCTAACAGCGCTACCACACCTGAACCTTTCGTTAAGAGCGCCCTATCGTATTGGTATGCGCGCAGGTGATGCACATGCAGCCGCTCCTGCAATGACTGTCAGATTCCTCTCTTTGAGGGCTCGATAGGCGCTTGCCATGGTGCTTCCCGTAGTTATTACATCGTCGACAATGATGACCGGATTTGCCGCAAAGTTTTTTTCACTTTTCACTGGAAGTTTCACTCGATATGCACTCTTCATATTTGCAACGCGCTCTTTGGACGTTAGGCCGGATTGATCTCTAACTGACCTCTGAATTTCTAAAATCTCAGCGACTGAGTAATGAGTCTCTGACTTAGAACTCATTATCTTGGTAACTTCCGAAAGAATTGGAATAAGAAATTTCTCTCCTCTCCTTCGAATGGAACTGCGCTTTGAGGGAATCGGTACAAGGAAGCATTCTTTGAAATTCTGGGGTGTTGCACTTGCAAGTAATTGTGCGATAGCCGTTGCAAGCATTGATTGTGCTTGCACATTTCCATTCTCTTTGGCAAGAAGAACCACACGCGACACCTCTATTGAATATGGCGCAATCGCATAAATCGGAAACGGAATTTTCTGGACTATTGAAGGTTGGTAAGTCCAATACAGTGCACAGTCATCACATAATGAACTACCGCCTTTGTAGCAACCCAAACATTGCGTCGGATAAATAAGACTCGTAAGACCCTTGACTACGTCAGTGATGAATTGCCTCATCAACGAATAGAGGCATTTACATCTCTCTAGGTTTGAAATTTCCTCTCTTAGTTGGGGATTTCAGAGAGTGGCGTAGAAGAAAGTTGTGCGCCATGTACTCTCGGTATAGAGAGAACGAAATTGGAACCCTTTCCGATCTCACCCCAGACTTTGATAATGCCGCCGTGAAGAGCGGCATCGTCTTTCGCAATCGCTAAACCGAGTCCAGTTCCACCGCGAAGTCTCGAGCGAGATGGATCTGCACGCCAAAAGCGATCGAAAACTTGGGACATCTGTTGTTCTGTAAGCCCGACTCCGTAATCGCGCACGCTCACCGAAACATCACTTTCGTTGCTAGCAACCGAAATATCGATCGGTAGCTGTTCGGCGTGATCAATTGCATTCGTAATTAAGTTACGCAAGATGCGCTCAAGACGTGGTTGGTCGCCATCGATTGTGATCGCCTCTGTAGGAAGCTGCAATCGAATCGGTGAGCCTTTCTCTGCCGCCAGGTTCGCGAGTTCATCGCTTACTTTTCGAACTATCTCTGAAACATCCACTTCCTTCATCGTTACAGATGCCACGTTTGCATCAAATCGGCTTACTTCAAGAAGATCTGCAAGTAACGCTTCAAATCTATCGATTTGAGAGAGAAGTAATTCTGCACTTCGCGCAACATTGGGATCGAATTCTGCTCGCGCATTATGAATAACATCCGCGGCCATTCGAATCGTCGTCAATGGCGTTCTCAATTCATGCGAAACATCCGAGACGAAACGTTGTTGTACCTTGGAAAGATTCTCAAGGCGAGTAATTTGGCTAGCTAATGTGCTGGCCATCTCGTTGAAAGCAGTTCCTAGTCGCGCGAGCTCGTCCTCACCTTTCTCCTCCATACGCTGTTGCAATTCACCCGAAGTCAACTTCTCTGCAATTTCAGCCGCGGCCCGCACTCGTCGGATAATGCTTCTCAACACGAAGGTCGCCATCATCATCAAAATAATTATGAGAAGTAATCCCGCTCCCCACATAGCATTTCTGATGAGATCAATCGTTTTACTTTGTGCCTGAAATCCATAGGCGACATAAATTTCATATTGGCCTACGCGGGGTATATCAATAGTTTGGCCAATGAAGATTCCTTCTATTTGCTCGCCATTAAGGTATGTCAGAGTTCCCCTTGACCATTTGATTCCATCATGGGTTCTTACATCATTTCGAAGTGAATTGGGGACAGAAAGTGGTTCCAGGTCATTAGAGCTCATCTCCGCAGGGATGCCTTGCTCTACTTTTCCGTTCACACTAAAGAGAATTGTTTCTCGACCTGATTCTTGAGCCGTGATATTTGTCGATTGAACAACTTCCTCTGCAAGTTTGAGAGGTGAAGTCGAATTTGTCACGCTTCCAATAATGAAGCGATAGTTTGCGTATTGAATCGCTGCCGATCCTTCGGCGATAGATGAATTGATTTTTTCTTCGATAATTCCATCGCTCAAACGAGAATAAAGATTCGAACCGATGGAAGAAATAACTGCAATTGCGGTGATAGATGAAATTACGAAAACTCTGAGAAATAGTGAGCGCCGAAGCGGGCCAAGTAACAGGCGCACTAGTTAACCGCGTGCGGAAGAGCCGCCAGCTTTATATCCAACGCCTCTAACCGTGAGAATAATTGTCGGATTTTCGGGATCATGCTCAATCTTTGCTCGTAAACGTTGGATATGAACATTGACCAAGCGAGTATCCGTTGAATTGCGATAGCCCCACACTTCAATGAGTAAGGTCTCTCGAGAAAAAACACGTCCTGGTTCGCGTGCAAGCGCCACAAGTAGATCAAATTCAAGTCGAGTCAAAGGAATTTCACGCTCACCACGCATGACAGTGTGTTCGACTATATCGATTGCAAGATCGCCAATCGTGAGCGAACCATTAACTTCGCCCCCAGCTCGACGAAGTCGAGTTCTAATTCGAGCAACAAGTTCTGAAGGCTTGAACGGTTTGACCATATAGTCGTCAGCGCCTGCTTCAAGTCCTTTCACGATGTCATGTGTATCGCCCTTTGCAGTCAACATGACGATGGGCACTCGCGTGGATTCTTTTCTAATCTCTCTGCAGACAGTTATCCCATCTAATCCGGGAAGCATGATGTCCAGTAGAACGAGATCCGGTTGATTATTTCTAAAGACATCAACCGCTTCATCGCCATTGCTGACAAGATCCACTTCTATTCCAGCACCGTTTAGGACGATTCCAAGCATCTCTGCGAGATCTTGATCATCGTCAACAACGAGAACTGAGGTCATTAGCTGCCGTGCTCCCACGAGTTGAGGTACTTCTCTTGAACCGTGGTTAATGAATCTATCTCCGCACCCATGCTCTTCAACTTCAAGGATGCAATTTCCTTATCCATCTCCTTGGGAACGTTATAAACGCCAGGCTTGAGATTTGCACCATCCTTAAGGAGCCATTCTGCTGCCAAGGCTTGATTTGCAAATGACATATCCAGAACCGCAGCGGGGCTACCTTCTGCAGCACCAAGATTTACTAACCGTCCTTCTGCGACAAGAAGAAGTCGTCTTCCATTTTTCAATCTGTATTCATCAGTAGCGTGGCGAATTCCTGAGCTCTTTTCAGCATTTTTTTCAAGCCACTCAACGTCAATTTCAATGTTGAAGTGTCCTGCATTTGCCAATATTGCTCCATCCTTCATTAATTCAAAATGTTCCTTAGAAATAATCGTTCTATTTCCAGTCACAGTGATGAAGAGATCTCCAATTTTTGCCGCCTCTGCCATTGGCATCACGCGAAATCCTTGCATCAGTGCATCAAGAGCCTTTGTCGGATCAACTTCAGTAATGACAACGCTTGCCCCAAGTCCACGAGCGCGTTCGGCAACTCCCTTTCCGCAAAATCCAAAACCAGCAACGACAAATACTTTGCCAGCAATGAGTTGATTTGTTGCACGGAAGATTGCATCCATCGCCGATTGTCCTGTGCCATATCGATTATCAAACATGTGTTTGGTGTCAGTGTCATTGACCGCGACCATCGGAAATTTCAGCGCACCATCTTTCGCCATTTGCTGAAGTCGAATGACGCCAGTAGTAGTTTCCTCGCAACCTCCAGCCACTTCACTGAGCAATTCAGTCCGCGTTGTGTGAAGTGTGTTGACAAGATCGCAACCATCGTCGAAAACTTGGTTTGGCTTAATATCTAAAGCGGCGTTGATGTGCTTGTAATAGCCATCTCGATCAATGCCCTTACGAGCAAATGTACTAATTCCATATTCGTGCACTAGAGCTGCAGCAACATCATCTTGTGTCGAGAGCGGATTTGAAGCACAGAGCGCGAGTTCAGCGCCGCCGGCTTTGAGAGTAATCATCAAATTTGCAGTCTCTGTTGTTACATGCATACACGCTGCGAATCGGATGCCGACAAAAGGCTTCTCCTTCTCAAGTCTGGCACGTATTAAACCCAGTACCGGCATATTTCTATCTGCCCACTCGATTCGCTTCTTACCTTCAGCGGCTAGCGCTGGGTTGGTGATGTCATGTCGAGGAAGGGTGCCTGTTGCTGTACTCACGTAAGTCTCTCTCTACTGTGGATGTAAAACTGGTTACGAGGAATGAATGACGAATCGGAAGTTTACTGCTTATTGATAAGACCCAAAACTTGAACCTTCATCCGCTCCATCTCAGCCCGGGTTTCGGCTTCAACATTGAGCCTTAGAAGTGGCTCGGTATTTGATGGGCGCACATTGAATGACCAGGTCTTAGCGCTGACAGTAAGTCCATCTAGTTCATCAAAAGTTACTGGCTCATCAAAGGCGGAAAAGTATTCACGAATATTGGAAATGGCCGCTCGCGTATCTTCAACTTTGGTATTTATCTCCCCGCTCAATTGATAACGGTTATAGGGCTCGAGTAGGTGCGACAAAGACTTATCACTCTCAAAGAGGGCAGCGATTGCGTGAAGAGCGGCCAACATCCCAGAATCAGCAGACCAAAAATCCCGGAAGTAAAAATGACCAGAATGTTCGCCACCAAAAATCGCACCTTGATCAGCCATCATCTGCTTAATAAAGGAGTGTCCAACGCGACTTCTTAATGGGGTTCCACCATTTTCGACAATTATTTGTGGCACCGCACGAGAGCAAATCAAGTTGTAGATAATGGAACTTGCTGGCGCTCGCTTCAGTTCTCGCTCTGCAATCAAGGCAGTTAACGCAGATGGAGAAACTAATTCTCCTTTTTCATCAATGAGAAAGCAGCGGTCCGCGTCGCCATCAAAAGCAAGTCCTATATCCGCACTTTTCTGAAGGACCAGCTTTTGCAGGTCTACCAAATTGCTCGGTTCGATTGGATTTGCTTCGTGATTCGGAAAAGATCCATCGAGATCAAAATAAATTCCATGCATCTCTGCATTAATACGTTGAAAAACTGCCGGAGCAGTATGGCCACCCATTCCATTGCCAGCATCTATTGCTATAACCATCTGGCGTCCTTGATATGAACGCTGAAATAGCTCACTTGGAAAGAGAGAGAATAAATAATCCACATAATCATTGAGCAAATCACGTTGCTTCTCTACGCCCACAGATCTCAAGGCGATATGGGCTCCACTTGCAACACGTTCTTTAATCCAGCGCAAACCTGATTCTTGTCCGATGGGGCGCGCTCCACTTTTACAGAGTTTTATCCCGTTATAAGCGGCGGGATTATGGCTTGCAGTAAACATTGCTCCAGGAAGATTGAGGCTGCCAGAAGCAAAATAAAGCTGATCAGTAGAAGAAAGTCCGATTCTTATGACATCAAGGCCTTGTGAGGTTATTCCATCAGAGAATGCACCGGCTAAATCAGGCGAAGATGGACGCATATCTTCACCAATGACTACGGTTGCCGGCTCTCGCTCACCTTCAAGAAAGTTTGCAAAGGCAACACCAATTGCAAAAGTTAGCTCTGGTGTTATTTCCTCATCAACTAAACCGCGAATGTCATACGCTTTAAAAACTCGATTAAGTATTGAACTTTCCATAAAGCTATTCGTGACGAGGTAGAACCCGAAGATGACCGCGTCTTCCTACTTCCGGTTGTTGTGGCGCGGGAGATATTTCTTGTTGTGCAACTTCTCGAACCGCTTCGGCTATTGCCATCAAATCCTCTGGGCTAGGTTCGTTAGAGAGCGCTTCCGTTGTATGGGCAATCACTGTCCACCCTTGGGGAACGGTGAGGCGATCGCTATGTGATGCACATAGGTCAAAGGCGTGCGGTTCGGCATATGTAGATAATGGACCAAGAACTGCCGTGGAATCAGAATAAATATAAGTCAAAGTCTTGACCGCAGATTCTCGACAACCACTTTTTGTACAGCGCCTGCCCATTCCACTAGGACGCGGTTTCCCTTGACTCTTTGAGTTATGTGATGACACGGCTGGAGATTATCGCTATCGCTAACTTCTCGGTTGGATTACTGCAATATCGGCAATCGGGCGCGTTGCGCTATCTGGAGCTGCACCTGAAACTAAAGGCAGATATGCAACTCCGTCAGTGGTATTCCAACTGAGCGAACCAACAGCAGTTGTGAAATTAGAAATTGTGATCAAGCGAGTATTCGACGGTACTTTCCAGTTGATAATTTCATCTCCAACAAGGGATTTCCTTGATATTTTTCCTGACTTATTTTTCCATTCGAGGGTGATAGATATTCGATCCCCTACAAATGTAATAGTTGGCTCGAGTCCATAGAGATTGATGGACGTTTTCCGGAACGATTGAGCTGAAGTAATCCATGCAAAATCGCTCATGCGGTTAAATGAAACATCGGTGTAAAGAGCGGCGACTACAGGTGCTGTCGCAGAAACCTTGAGGGCAAAGTTGCTCTTTCCAATGGAAAGGTCAGATATAGGCACATCAACCACTTCTTGTGAATTGAGTGGAATTTCAGAGAGGCCCACCGGAACATAAACACCGTCTTTGGATACAACTTCTACGCTCGCTGTTCCATCAAGTTTTCCAGTAGCCATCAATCGCAATCTGTAGGTGAACTTGCTTCCATTTCCAAAGCTTGCGGGAACCGCTGGCAAGAAATTAGTCCTTGCGGGTAACGCAGGATTAACAAAGTCGCCACCTAGATTCTTCAAACCTTTCACTCGCTCATCAAAGAAAAAGGTCGAAACGCGCCCCGAGAGAACTTCAACTTTAAATACAGTGCGAGCTGCACCAGGCGCTAGTGAATCGATGCGAATCGTTTTTTCGCTTGCTGCTTTGATGGTGAAAGATGTTGATGGAAGTGGACCAGTTTCAGTAAATGGCGTGACTTGAACCGTTGCATCGCTCAATCCACTGTTATCCATAATCAATCTGCCGCGACTTGTGACGCCGCCATTTCCACCTATAAACCAACTTTCAGCACTTCCACTCGAGCAGTTGACTGCCGTCGACCACTTACCCGAAGAACTTTGCACTTCAAGAGAATTACGTGCATCACCTTGAATAATCTGCCCGCCCCCGACTACCGAGATTGTCCCGCTGCCGCGCTCGCGAAATTGTGAGCGGGGTGCAGTGATTGACTTCGTTGGAACTTTCCCCGATGGGAGAAGTAGCGTCGCTCTGGCTCCATCTAACGCTCCAGGACAGACGCTTGGTGCGAAGTTTTCGGAAATTTGCCGCGCATCAGAGCCTTGAGGCAGTAAGTGGGCAACATGAATTGCGATGATGAAGATGAGCAGCGAAAGCGCAGCCCGTGTCTCTTTCATGCTAACTCCTCCTCACGCATCTGACTTCTGCGTCGCCGCGCGGGAAGAGCAAGAATGATGACGGTTGAGAATGTAATTATTTGTAGAGAGATCCAGCCCCGCCTTGTGGTTCCATCATGATAAAGAAGGAACTCACCTGGCTCAGATACAGTGAATCGAGAAATACCGTTTTCGGTCTCTTCTGCCTTCACAAGTCGACCATTGAGAACCATCTTCCACCGACCGTCAAACTTTTCAGTGATAAGAAGTGTTCCGGCAGAAGTAAAAGTTCCCTCCGCTCCTATTCGTCCACTTGGTAAGGATGTGTATTGACCATCACTGGAGAGGAATGCAATATGTCCCAAAGCGCCAGATACTTTCCAGGAAATTCCCTCATCAGTCGCGGAAGAACGTGTGAATCCACCCAATCCATCAATCGTGCGAACTAGATCTTCATCAAAAGGTCTCGCTAAGAAAACGTATCTGATACCAAATTCTGCGAGAACTTGACTGCTGGTGACTCCCACTCCCGAAACAATCTCATTAATCGCTTTCGTTACTACAGGTGATAATCCGGTCATCACATCAGGTTCGCCCAGATGCAGATCGCGATCTCGTGCGATGAAATAGCGAACTCCAGTTTCGGAATTTCGTAGGACTAATGTCTTAAATCGATCTACGGTTTGGGCACTCGCGCTGAGAAATGCCGGCAGCGCTGAATTTTTCCGCGCCTGTAATGGCGCATTAGTAGCGCTTGCAACCCACCACAACATCGACATGACTACTGCGAATGACGTGAGAGCACTGACCAGGCCTAGCAAGATATGTCGGTAATCAACATGTGCTTGAGAAATCGCAGGAACATATTGATCAACAATGATGACTGCAGCAATCATCGCTGCAAGCGTCGGAATAATGAGCAAGCTACCTACCCATAGTCGCTCCGGGGTGAAGATTCCATGTCCTGATACTTCGCGCGAGCCAAAAATCGCAGCAAGTCCAAGGAAGAAAAGTGCTACCTCTCCTAAGCGACTTGTTTTGCTGACAAATAAGGCGATGATTGAAATGAGGAGAATCGGAGAGACAATCCAGATCGGCAGCGATCCGATACCTCCAGGGTTACCAATAATGATGGAAGGAACATTCCCTCCCGAAACATTCAATCCTGGATCTAAAAATATTCGTGATGGATGAAGTAAGAACTCCAGGGACCATGGCGCCGATAAAATTATGGGCGTAATTAATAAGGCTAGGCGACGAACATTTTTCTGATCGAAATCTTCTTTCGTCATCTTTGGATTCGGTGAATTAAACGAGACCAAATCTGTAATCAGAAGAATTCCTTGCCACAACATAATTGCGACACCTGTGAGCGGCGAAAAGGATGCAATCACAGTAAGAATGAGTGCCAATACCCAAATCTTCCGCCAACTTAGCGATTCGAGAAGTTCTAATCCCAGCAAGCTTCGAATAAACCATGGTCCGATCACAATTAAAAGGACAGTGGCAAGTCGACCAGAGTTGATGGATGCAATCGCCACCGGTGAAAATGCGTAGAAAAGAGCAGCAAGAAGTGCAAGGAAGTGAAGTTCAGTAAATCTTCGAGCGAGTCGATACGCGCCAAGAAATGCGAGTGGAATAGCAGATATGAAAAGTAGGGATACAAAAAGCTTGAGATTAAAGAACGTGATTATGGAGGCAATACCCAGCAGAGCGACCCACGGCGGCATATTTGCACTCGATCCCAATCCAACGGTGTGCCATGAGTCGGCATACGAGCGGAGTAGATCCATACCGCTTTCGGGTACGACCGGAAGTGCCCCTCCAACGAGATCGCCCAATCTTCCGCGAAATGCAAGAAGTGAGAAAAATGTAATGAGTATCGAGGCAGTAAGGATTGGTCTACGTGACACAACTGAGGCAAACGAAGGAGTTTTTACTAATTCGATGTCAGCGCTTTCCAGCGCTTCATCGTTAAGGTCAAGTGCCGACGATTGCACACGTGAATCGTCACGGGAAGCTAGCGCGCTTGAGTTCCAAGCACGAGCCAATACAGATCTGCTCCGCTCCAGGGCTAATTGAAATTGGCTCGTTCTCGGTGGAATGAAACGAGCCACTACTCGAGATGACACTAATCTAGTTGCGCGACGCTTGGCTCGCGCACGAAGTAGAACTTGAGGCCGAGCAAGAATAAGAAAGACTGCGGCTATTTCATCAAGTGCGTAACCCGGCAATTTCGCCAAGAGAAATCCGAAAGAGCGAAATAGCGCCGATGTGAAAAGTTGAAGTGCAATTAACGGTGTAAGCCATAAAGATGAATTCACCATCAGCACGTACGCCGCATTTCTTCGGTCAAGTAATAACGGTCTGCGGAAAAAGTTGTGATCTACATCGACACTTCGACGTTCGTTACTTGCCGCTTCAGCATG
>RHAU01000071.1 GCA_010032125.1 Actinomycetota bacterium
AGTGGGATGTCACAACACTGAGCGTTGTAGAAACAGAGCCTGCAGGTGACGCGGTAAAGACGAAGTAATCGTTCAACCATGGCGTACGAAAACCTCATCCGCCTTGCAGAAGTTATGGACCGCCTCCGTTCACCCGGAGGTTGTCCTTGGGATGCAGAACAGAGCCATGAATCACTGCTCAAATATCTCCTTGAGGAGTCATACGAATTTATTGAAAGTGTAGAAAATAACGATCGCGCTCATATGCGCGAGGAGTTAGGTGATTTGCTTCTTCAGGTCTACTTTCATTCGCGAATAGCTGAAGAGAACGCGACCGACCCGTTCACCATTGACGATGTAGCGGCAGCGGTTGCAGAGAAATTGATTTCACGTCACCCACATGTTTTCGGAGATACAAAAGTTGATAACTCACAGGATGTTCTTGAGAATTGGGAGAAAATTAAGAATTCGGAGAAAGGTAGAACCTCAGTCGTTGATGGAGTTCCTCTCGGGCAACCTGCACTTCCTCTTGCTTCAAAATTGATTTATAGAGCGGAGAAAAATAGAGGTGAGACACCGCCTCTTCCAGATTATGAGATTGAAGAAAGCGAAGAGGCGCTAGGTTCGCAATTTCTCTCACTCATTTCATGGGCAGTGTCAAAGAATTTAGATCCAGAAGCGGCGCTGCGTAAGGCGGCGCTGAAATATCGAGATTCACTTCTTTCCAAGGAACCCCGTTAGACTGCGCGCCCGTGACTAATATTGAAGAAATCAAAGCGCGCGAGATTTTGGATTCGCGCGGAAACCCAACCGTAGAAGTTGATGCCCGGCTTTCAGATGGATCATTTGCTCGCGCTGCTGTTCCTAGCGGAGCGTCCACTGGCGCTTTTGAGGCCGCAGAACTTCGCGACGGCGGAACTCGTTACCTCGGCAAAGGCGTTCTCAGCGCAGTTGAGAATGTAGAGAAGAAAATCGCCCCCATCGTGAAGGGCCGAGATGCTTTTGATCAACGTGGACTTGATGAAGCGATGATTTCGCTGGACTCGACAGTCAACAAGTCATCGCTGGGCGCAAACGCGATTCTTGGAGTTTCACTTGCGGTTGCAAAAGCAGCTGCTGCATCAAAGAAAGTGCCGTTCTATTCATTTATCGGTGGCGAGGGCGCACATCTCCTTCCTGTTCCGATGATGAACATTCTCAACGGTGGCGCACACGCTGATACAAATGTTGATATTCAAGAGTTTATGATCGCACCGATTGGAGCAAACACTTTTGCTGAAGCGCTCCGATGGGGAGCTGAGATTTATCAGAACCTTAAAGCAGTTCTGAAGAAACGCGGTCTTGCAACAAGCATCGGTGATGAAGGTGGATTTGCACCTAACCTTGAGAGCAATCGCGCTGCATTAGATTTGATTGTTACTGCGATCGAAAAGGCTGGATATTCGGTAGGTAACCAGGTTGCCCTCGCGATGGATGTTGCGGCAACAGAATTCTTCAAGGACGAGAAGTATCAATTTGAAGGTTCATCTCTTACTGCAGACGAAATGATTGCTTACTACAAGGGCTTGGCAGATAACTACCCACTTGTTTCCATTGAGGATCCACTCTCCGAAGATGATTGGGGTGGCTGGGCAGATATAACTTCAGCATTGGGCGCGCGGTTGCAACTTGTGGGTGATGACTTATTTGTCACGAACCCGACTCGATTGGCTCGTGGTATCGAAGCTAAGACTGCAAATGCGCTTTTGGTAAAGGTAAATCAAATTGGAACATTGACCGAGACGCTTGATGCTGTGGCCATGGCGCATAAAGCTGGCTATAAATCAATGATGAGCCATCGCTCTGGCGAAACTGAAGATACGACCATCGCTGATCTTGCTGTTGCTGCATCGTGCGGACAAATCAAAACCGGTGCACCTGCTCGAAGTGAACGTGTAGCGAAGTACAATCAGTTATTAAGAATCGAAGAAGAGTTAGGTTCACGGGCTAAATACGCTGGACGAGAGGCTTTTCCAAGGTTTAACGCTCGTTAATCGAGAGGAGCCATAATGAAGGGAAAGATATCTCTTCGCGGTGCGCTCGATAACTTTGCAGGAAGACGTGGAATCTCCACACGTTTACTCATTCTCTTCATCGTACTTTTTGGCGTTGCAGTCACTCTTGCACCGCCAACGCAGCATTACTTTGCTCAACGTGCACAAATCAGCGCTCTTCAAGCAGATGTCGCTTCCAATCGAGCAAAACTCCAGCAAGTTCGCGCAGAACTTGAGAAATGGAAAGATCCTCAATACGTTGCTTCGCAAGCGCGAGATCGCCTGCACTTTGTTCTTCCAGGAGAGCGTCAATACATAATCTTGGGCGCACAAACCGATCTCAACGCAGATAACACAGGTGCTGCGCCAGTCAATCAAGACTTTCCGCTGGGAGTTCCGTGGTATTCGCGATTAATTTCATCGATAACGTCTGTGGGAGTTGGCGCAGAGAACCCGTGAGCGAGCGCGCATCACAATCTGACCTCGATGCAATCGCCATCCAATTAGGGCGAGAGCCACGCGATGTGCACGGGATTGCTTACCGATGCCCATGCGGAAATCCCGCGGTCGTTGAAACCCAACCTCGACTTGGCGATGGAACGCCGTTCCCAACCTTTTATTACGCAACATGTCCAAATCTCACCGCAGAGATCTCTACCTTAGAAAACTCTGATCTGATGTCAGATATGAATCAACGCCTCGAGCGCGATGCTGAGTTATCCGGGGCGTATCACGCAGCTCATGATGATTACATTGCTGCGCGCTCGGCATTAGGTGTCGATGTTCCGGAAATTGCAGATATTTCCGCTGGCGGAATGCCTGATCGCGTCAAATGTTTACATTCGCTTATTGCTCATTCACTTGCAGCAGGACCTGGCGTCAATCCGCTGGGAGATGAAGCGCGAGATCGATTGCCGGAATGGTGGCAGAACGGAGATTGCATTTCGCGACGGAAGGATCAACGCTCGTGACACGAGTTGCTGCCATTGATTGCGGCACCAATTCCATCCGTCTACTTATCGCTGATGTTGATTCGAGAAATTTCCGTGAAATTTACCGAACCATGGAAATTGTTCGACTTGGTCAAGGAGTTGATAAGAACAAGGAGTTTCACCCTGATGCAATTGAGCGAACTCTT
>RHAU01000072.1 GCA_010032125.1 Actinomycetota bacterium
CCACGTTCAGTTCAACTCTATGCAACCCATCCCGATGATTTAGGACGTGCGGTAGAGATGATTGGTCGTGAGGATCTTGCCGACCACATTGACTTGAACTTTGGCTGTCCGGTTCCGAAAGTTACGCGCAAAGGTGGTGGCGCTGCACTCCCATATAAACGAAAATTGTTTGCCTCTTTAGTTGAAGCCGCAGTAAAGAATGCAAACCGATATTCCATTCCCGTGACAGTAAAAATGCGCGTGGGAATTGATAGCGATCATGAGACATATCTGGATGCAGGAAAAATAGCGGCGCAAATCGGAGTTGCATGGGTTGCACTCCACGCTCGCACGGCAGCGCAGTTTTATGAAGGAAATGCAGACTGGAGCAAGATAAAAAACCTCGTCGAACATTTGAAACCAACAGGGGTTCCCGTTCTGGGAAATGGTGATATTTGGTCGGGCAACGATGGGGTTCGAATGATGGAGCAGACAGGGTGCGCGGGTGTCGTCGTGGGCCGTGGATGCTTGGGACGACCATGGTTATTTTCCGATCTGGTTCGCGCGTTTAATGGAGACAATGCTCGGCCACTTCCAAACCTCTTTGAAGTACGTGAAGTAATCTGGCGTCACGCGCAACTTCTAGCAGATTATTTTCAGAGCGAAGGGCGCGCTTGTCGCGATCTTCGAAAACATATGGCGTGGTATCTCAAAGGTTTTCGTGTTGAAGGAGAGTTGAGACCGCGCTTTGGAATGGTCAGTTCATTAAGTGAATTGCGCTCGCTGCTGGATCAACTTGTCGATCAACCGTACCCAGAATCTGTTGGAGATGCACCGCGCGGTCGTCGTTCTCATGGGCGATCTGTAACGCTGCCACAAGGGTGGTTGGATGATCCTGAAGAACTTGCTCTCGTGGATGGAAATGACTCGGGTTCTGGCGGCTGATGTTTCTATTCACTCTTATTCGTAAATTAATTTCAGGAACAATTTTATTAATCGTTGTCATTTCTCTCTGGGCTTTAGGACGTACCTGGTTTGTTGCACATGATTTAACAGTCCGGAAAGCAGATGCGATTGTTGTTATGGGCGCGGCACAACTAGACGGCAGACCGGGCGATGTCTTGAAAGCACGATTGGAAGAGAGTGCACGCATTTATAAAAAAGATCTTGCGCCACGCATTTATACGTTGGGATCCGGTGCGCCCGGTGATCGTTTCACTGAAGCCGCTGCCGGAAAGAGATGGTTAACAAGCCAAGGAATAAAGAAGAGCGCGATTATCTCTATACCTCAAGGCCGAGATAGTTATTCCAGCATTACCGCTCTTGCGAAAAAAGTGAATCAAGCAAAAGTACGTGACATCATCATTGTTACTGACCCTTATCACTGTCTTCGATCAACCACGATGGCTAACGATCAAGGATTTGTTGCAACATGTTCGCCGACCCAAAGAGGCGTGGGAAGCTTAGAAAGCGCCAGTTATCGATATTGGTTGAGAGAAGCAGGTGCTTATCTGGCCTACATAACTCTGGGCCGCCGTGGCATTCATATCAGCGACCACGTAGCCTTCGAACTATGGCGTTAAAAGAAGTTCGCGAACACTCGGGCTATTCCGAGCGAGATCGTGAGAGATTTCTTAACGAGCCTGCGAAGCGCAAAGGTAGAACAGAATTTGTTCGAGATAGAGCGCGCATCATTCACTCATTTGCGTTGCGGCGTCTTGCCGCCAAAACCCAAGTCGCTGTTCCTTGGCTGAGTGATTTCCCACGTACTCGTCTCTCGCACTCCTTGGAATGTGCCCAAGTCGGTCGCGAACTTGGCGCTGCTCTTGGCGCGGATCCAGATTTGCTGGAGAGCGCGTGTCTTGCACATGATTTAGGACATCCTCCGTTTGGTCACAATGGTGAAGTTGCGTTAGCGCAATTAGCGCAAGAGTGTGGCGGTTTCGAAGGTAACGCTCAGAGTTTTAGATTATTGACCCGCATCGAAGCAAAAACTGTAGATGATGATGGAATCTCTGTTGGTCTTAATTTATGTCGTGCCAGCCTTGATGCAGCAACAAAATATCCGTGGAGCGCTGGTGAGAATCCAAAGAAGTTTGGCGTTTATTCAGATGACGTCGAGATTTTCCATTGGATGCGTGAGGGTGCGCCGTCCGGCCGAACATGTATCGAAGCGCAGATCATGGATTGGTCCGATGATGTTGCTTACTGCGTTCATGATTTAGAGGACGCACTCGTTACTGGCCAAGTTGATCTCGCACATCTCACGCGCGATCTTCCGCTGCTGCATGAGACAGCGCGCGCCGATTACCTCGCTGATGTCAGTGCTGACGAGATGGAGCGCGCCCTTCATTCGCTTTCTAACCTCTCATGCTGGCCTCATGGATTTGATCGCAGCCATCGCCATCTCGCTCGCCTTAAAGATTTAACCAGCCAACTTGTTGGTCGATTCGCACTTGCCGCTGAACGTGAAACCAGGGCGCACTTTGGAGATGGTGACCTGACGCGGTACAGCGCAAATCTTCTCGTTCCGAGGGAGCAGCGGGTCGAAGTTGCTCTTCTGAAATCGATTGCAGGTTTTTACATCATTAAGGCGGAACGTTCACAAGATCGGTATGCCCGTCAAAAATCAGTCATCGCTGACCTAGTAGAAGCGGTGTTGGCGAGTGCTCCAGGCTCACTTGAGAGTTATTTCCTTCAAGAATGGCAGCGAGCAAGTACAGATAAAGAGAAACTCCGTGTTGTCATCGATCAGGTGGCGTCGCTGACTGATGTAGGTGCATACGCTCTACATACAAAACTAACTGGCAAAATCGTAGAGGCCTAGGATTGCGATATGTCCGGCAGAATTCGCGATACTGACGTTACTTACGTCCGCGACAATTCACCGATTGATGATGTCGTGGGAGATTACGTTCAATTAAAAAATGCCGGTGGCGGACAGAAAAAGGGTCTTTGCCCATTTCATGATGAGAAAACTCCCTCTTTCCACGTAACACCATCACGGGGATATTTTCATTGCTTTGGATGTCAGGTAGGTGGCGACGTCATCGCCTTTGTCATGAAGATGGACCATCTGACATTTACCGAGACGATAGAGAAATTAGCAGAACGGATTGGGTACGCCCTCACCTACGACGAAAGTAGAGGAAC
>RHAU01000073.1 GCA_010032125.1 Actinomycetota bacterium
AGCTCGGTAGCTCGCTGGGCTCATAACCCAGAGGTCGTAGGTTCAAATCCTGCCCCCGCTACTACAGAAGGCGCTTAGTTACTTCGGTGACTGGGCGCTTTTCTTTTTGCCATCGCTCATGCGACCAGCATGACCGACAGCGGAAGGGTCGCGCTTGGATTTAATCAAGCTTGCGACTGTCGACGTCACAAGGATGATACCTATGACGGCGAGGGAGAAATTGGTGGAAATTTTGGGAACAGCATCCCACTCTTCATGAGCCCAGACCATGATCAACTTAACGCCGATGAAAATCAAGATAAATGCAAGTCCCATCGATAGATAAATAAGTTTGGAAACAAGGTTCTTAATTAAGAAATAAAGAGCGCGAAGTCCTAGAAGTGCAAATGCATTTGCAGAGAAGACAAGAAATGCTTCCTGGGTTACGCCAAAAGTTGCCGGAATCGAATCGAGCGCAAAGAGAAGATCAGTTGCGGCAATCGCAATCATGACGAGAAGTAGTGGCGTTGCCACTCGCTTGCCATTCTCCTTGATGAAGACTTTGCCGCCGTGGTACTCCTGAGTCATGTTCAACTTTCGCTGAGCAAAACGAACGATCGGATTCTCAGTTGGGTCTGGATCCTCATCCCAATGTTGAAATAGTTTTATCCCAGTTTCTTTTCCGAATTGCGCACCAAAATCGGCCCAGATCCAGGCCCCAAAACCAATGGCAACTGCGATATAAAAAATCGACCAAAAGGTCGCCTCTTTAAAAGAAACGTCGTGGGCTTTGCGCGTTGATGCTAATAGATCGAAAAGAAGAAGTCCGAGGATTACTGCTACAGAAATCAGCCAGATATTGGTCGTTACATTCACGCCGGCAGATTAGTGTCCCTACTTAAACGCAGCGAGTTGAAAACAACGAAAAGACTTGATGCCGCCATTGCAGCGCTGGCCAACATGGGGTTGAGCAGCCCCGCTGCGGCGATCGGTATCAGGATTACGTTATAAATCAGCGCCCAGAAGAGATTGCCACGGATTATTCGCAAAGTCTTTTTCGAGAGCGCAAGAGCGGCGAGTGCGCTCTTCAGAGATGCTTTCATCAAAGTTATATCAGCGGTTGCGATTGCTGTGTCGGTTCCCGTTCCCATCGCCATACTCAAATCAGATTCGGCCATGGCCGCTGCATCATTGACTCCGTCTCCGATAAATAGAACTTTCGCACCATTCGCGCGGAGCTCTTTTATTTTTGAGAGCTTTCGCTCCGGAGTAGCAAGTGAGATGACATTCTTACTTGAAATTCCTGCAAGTTCGGCGATGTGATGGGCAGCATTCTCCTGGTCGCCTGTTAATAACCACGATTCAATCCCTTCATCTCGAAGCATTTGAATAGCATCTTTCGCATCAGATTTAATCGAATCTCCCACTTCAAAAAGTGCGCATGCAATGCCATCAATCGCGACTACAGCAACAGAATTTCCATTGAGGCGCGCCTGCGCCAATCCGGATTCAATGTGGTGATGAAAGGACACTGTTGCGCGGCGAATTGATTCAGATGTACCAATCAATACCGGAAGTTGTTTTTCACCGAAATTAACTCTCGCGGCAAGACCTTGTCCTGGAACTTCTGAGAACTCGGAGAAAGTCAGTCGACCGATTCCTTGTGTAGAAAGTTCTCTCACAATGGCTTGGGCGATGGGATGATTACTCTCTTTTTCTAGCGCATGTACAGCTTTGAGAATCTCGGGTGCGCTAATCGGAAGTGCTTGAGCGCCAAGATCCGGCGCGATGATGTTCTGTACTTTCATAACTCCAGTTGTGAGAGTTCCTGTCTTGTCAAAGACAACTGTTGTTATCGATGGTGCCCGTTCAAGAACTGATGTTTTACGAAGCACGATTCCTTGAGAAGCGCCTTTTCCCGTAGCGACAAGAAGTGCGACAGGAGTGGCTAGCCCTAAAGCACAGGGGCAGGCGATAACCATGACGGCAACAGCTGCTGAAATTGATGACTCAACAGAATTTCCGAGCCAGAGCCAGATTCCCAGTGTGAGAGTGGAAATAAGTAGAACGATTGGCACAAAAATTGAACTGATCTGATCAGCGCGACGTTGAATCGGCGCTTTCTCGGTTTGTGCTGTGAGCACCATTTTTGTAATACGCGAAAGTTCGGTATCACTTCCTACTCGTCGCGATTCGACGACTAGTCGTCCTTGAATATTGAGCGCGCCAGCAATGACTTCACTTCCAGGAAATACTTCAATCGGAAGTGATTCGCCGGTAATAAAAGAAGTATCAACGCTGCTTACGCCATCGATCACAACTCCATCCGTCGGAATTCGCTCACCAGGTCTAATAACGCAACGATCTCCAACTGCCAGATTCTTGATGGAGGCTGTTACTTCTTCCGATCCGCGGAGAATCCGCACTTCTTTCGGATTAAGGGAAAGTAGAGCGGCAAGTGCTGAGCCCGCTCTTCGCTTCGCACGCGATTCCAGATATCTACCAAATGTAATAAACGTGACGACAGAGGCTGCAACTTCAGCGAAAATCTCACCAGATCCTGTCGAATTCGCATAAATAGACCATGAGAACGCAGCGAGTGAACCAAGTGAAATCAAGTTATCCATTGTTGGATGTAAGAAATTTCTCAGCGCTGCCCGGTGAATGGGCCAAGCGATGAGCAGTACGACTGGCGCACTGAGTGCAATCAATAACCATCCTGTTGGCGAATACAAGGGGAGTGGAAGGTTGAAACGGTTAAGTTGGTCGATAATGAATTCATCGATACGAAAGTGCACGGAGTGCCACATCGAAAAGAGAATGATGGGAAAAGTAAGCAAAACCGAGGCCAGCGATCGTTTTCCAAGATTATTTGAATAACTAAAACTCTCAGTCTCATCAGCTCGAAGTTTGGCCGTATAACCAGATTTTTTCACTGCTTCAATGAGTTCATTGGGCTTAGTGCCAGGCGGAACGAGAATATGAGCAGATTCTGTTGCGAGATTGACGGCCGCTTGTGCTCCTTCAACTTTATTCAGTGCTCGCTCCACTGTTGCGACGCAAGACGAACAGGTCATTCCTTCGATAGAGAGATCAATCTGCTCCAGAGATCTACTCATGGCTTAACCGCACTAATAAATT
>RHAU01000074.1 GCA_010032125.1 Actinomycetota bacterium
CCTTTCAAACTTGTGGGCGTTGGCCATCTGTTATTTGCTTTTGGGCCATACATATTGAAAGTAAGTACATCAATATAGAAATCACCATTGATTCCGATTTTTGCTGATGGCGCACCTTTGCCGTTAAGCACGGTATTGGTGGCACTTTGATTGGTACGACCTGCCGCGAATGCGGGCGTAGGTAAAAGGTAGGTAAAGAGGAGAAAAGCGAGCAGCGGTCGAGCGAATGTGGGAAATGAAAACATGGTGGCTCCTAGTAGTCCGGATCCCCGGTGGAGCCGTTGGGCTAAGCGTGAGGGAGAAAAAAGTGGTTACACAGTCCTGTTCCTCTATATAAATTCTCAGGTTGAGCGCGTATAACCCTCCCCTAGGGAAAGAAATTCTGAGGTGTCTCACATGGGCTCTGCCTCATGGTCTCAGGCACTCGGAGTTCTATCCGGTTATCGAATACGAGGGTGTTCGAGTTAAGTACTCAAAGGAGTATGAATGAATAAGAAGAAGTTAGCTGCAGTATCTGCAATCGCGGGTCTTGCACTTACTTTCGGAACAGTCAGCATCGCTTCGGCACATGATCGCATGGGCGGTAAAGGTGGAGGACTTTCAACAGTTCTCTCTGGCCTTGTTTCAAAAGGAACTTTGACTCAGGCACAAGTTGATGCAATCAATAAAGCGTTAGCTGACGCTCGCAGCACCTTTGATGCAAAGCGCGACGCGGATCGTGCTGCGCATATCAAAGTAATCACCGACACACTTGGAATCACAGAAGCAACTCTGACTTCTCGACTTCAAGCCGGTGACTCACTTGCAACAATCGCAGGTGCAAAGAAGGACGCACTTATTGCTGCGATGGTCGCATTTGAAACCAAAGAAATTGATAGTGCGGTAGCCGCTGGAAAACTCACCGCAGCTCAAGCAACCACTTTCAAGGCTGGACTCAAAGATCGCGTAACTGCGCAAGTTGAGAACACTCGTGGAATGGGCCCGATGATGGGCAAAGGCATGGGCAGGGATTTTGATGGCAGAGGAATGGGGCATCGCCACTAATCTCAGAAATCATTAGATATACCTCCTTCGACAGAAGAAACCGCTGGTAGAAATACCGGCGGTTTCTTTATTTCTCTGAGAAAGTAGCGCTGTGAAAATTCACATCGGTAGCGATCATGCGGGACTAGATTTTAAGAATCGCATCGTTTCTCATCTTCAAGCGCAAGGTCACACTGTTGTTGATCACGGCCCGCACAACTTTGATCCTCTTGATGATTATCCGGTTTTCTGCATTCCTGCTGCTGAAGCCGTTGCACATGAGCCTGGCTCCTTTGGAATAGTCCTCGGCGGATCAGGAAATGGCGAGCAAATGGCTGCAAACAAGGTTAAAGGTGTTCGTGCAGCGTTGGTGTGGAGTATTGAAACCGCAAAGCTTGCACGCGAACACAATGATGCAAATGTGATCTCTATTGGTGGTCGGATGCACGACGAAGCCTTCTGTCTACAACTTGTAGATACCTTTCTTGCCACGCCATTCACAGGCGATGAGAGACATGTCCGCAGGATTGGCTTGTTAAGTAAGTATGAGAAAGATGGAAAACTTTAGTTTCGCGTGTAAAGAAAATCTGTAACGCGATGTTCTTTATTTAAACCTTTATTTTCGAATTTTGTCAGTGGTCGCCACTCTGGTCGTGGGATTACTCCACCTTTGAAGTCGGCGCTGGAAGCAAAGTGTTTCTCGATTTCTTCTGCATATGGAACCCAGTCCGTAGCAATATGAACTCGGCCACCGGGCTTTAACTTCTTAGCGAGCAATGAAATGAAAGCGGGTTGAAGTAGCCGCCTCTTGCTTTGTTTTCTCTTCGGCCATGGATCGGGGAAGAAAATATGAAAAGCGTCGAGAGATGAATCAATCCAGTGTTGCGTGAGGACTTCCCAAATGTCACCTTCAATAATTCGAAGATTTCGAATTCCAGCGCGCTCTGCATGAATGATCAGAGCGCCGATTCCCGGCTTATGTACTTCAACTGCGATGTAGCCAGTGTGGGGGCGTGCCGCGGCAATCTGTGCGGTTGCCTCCCCCATCCCACTGCCGATTTCCATGATGAACTCATCTGGTTTCATCCCATAGAAAACTTCTTGCGGATTGATCTCGCCTTGTAGCGGAATTTCAAACTTGTTCCAATGACTCAACAGCGCTTCTGATTGCGCCTTAGTCATCCGCTCACCGCGAAGCCGGAAACTTCGTAACCTGAATTTTTCCGGTGTGAGCGACTCCATGTGGCAAAGCCTGCCATCTCTGATTTGATACGCGCATGCCAGGAAACAATCTCTCGCGCGCAGAAGCCGCCGAACGTGCCAAGAATCTCAAGGTCCATCACTACGACGTTCTTATCGACGTCACTAAAGGCGAGGAAACCTTCCTAGCCAAGACTCGAGTGACCTTCGCAAGCACGCCGGGATACTCAACATTTATCGATGCTGTCGGAAAGAAAATTATCAAGGCGACTTTAAATGGTGTGGCGATTGATACTTCTGACTTTGGAGGGGAATACCTCAATTTGAAGAATCTTCAGGCAGAGAACGAATTAGAAATTGAGATTGACGCTATCTATTCGAAATCAGGAGAGGTCATCCCACCATCTCATGGTGACGAGATTTCCAAACCACATATGCGCCATCTCGTGAAGGATTACGTTGGCGCGAGCTAAATACATTCGTTGGGTGACTTTTGAACGAAATACCAATAAATCTTCGCGGAATGTGACACAACCCGCGTTCTCCATCGCGCCCCAGTTAAAGTCCACGACAGCGATCTGGTCGTATTTATCGAAAGCGTAGGCAAGTCCAAATACTTTCTCAAAGTAGGCAAAACCTTGTTTCGTAATCGTGAAGACATCTTCAGCGTCGAGATGTTGGAAAAGAGATTTACGAACGTAGATTCCAAGAGGAATTGTCTTTTTACCTTCGTACACATCATGGACATGCGCATACGGACCTGCAACAACTGCAGTTATATAAGTAGACATGATTGGAGTAGTTGTGAATTCCCACTTCTTGGAATTCCCATCAACGGTTGTTGACTTTGCTGGATTGTTTGAAATGACTTCCCAATGCGCTGGCGCTATCACGGTA
>RHAU01000075.1 GCA_010032125.1 Actinomycetota bacterium
ACCGATTGTTCTAACAACCACCGTGGCGTTTCGATATCGCCTCGTTGTGCGATAGGTCTATGGTCAACAGTTATCCCTCTTCTCAGTAGTTGCAGTGTTGGAGGTGTTTCAGCAGATAACCATCGGATTTTTGCGTAATCTCCATCAAGAAGCGATAAGTCTTCTGTCATAACAATCTCAGTTTTTGTCACCGAAGCAATGTGACGAACAATCTCTTTCTCATCTCTGCTGGTCATATCATCGGTGATGACGAGTATGGGCTTACGATGTCTGCAATAACGGTGGAAATTTTTCTCTACGTGGAGCCCAGAGTGATCAATTGCTTGTGAACCCGTTGTAGCCCACCAATGGTCTACGCCAAATTTAGCGGCGCGAACATCGCTCACTCGAGTCCAATTGCGCAATGAATTCACATAATTGAGTCCACCTGCTTTTGCATTGGGGCCGACAGAAGAACGTTTCCAACCACCGAAAGGTTGACGATTAACTATTGCCCCAGTAGTACCGCGATTGACATAGATATTTCCTGCTTCAATCCGTGAAATCCACTCTTCGCACTCTGCCTGGTCGAGAGATTGCAGGCCGGCCGTTAAGCCAAAATCCGTCTCGTTCTGCCACGTAACGGCTGTTGCGAAGTCGGGCGCTTCGATGACTGCAAGCACAGGGCCGAACCATTCATGTCGGTGCGACCACGAGCCAGCTTTCACTCCAATCTTTACGCCGGGACTCCACATAAATCCGGCGTCATCTAGTTGTTTTGGTTTCACCAACCACTCTTCTCCAGAATCAAGTTCGCTCAATGCACGCGAAAGTGATCCTTCAGGTTTTCTGATGATTGGACCAATCGAACTACCTAAGTTCCACCCCGCGCCGACGCTGAGTGATTCAACTGCATCGCTCAGTTGCCTGAAGAATGCCGGGTCGCGATATATGGAACTTTCAACAATCGCCACAGAAGCAGCCGAACATTTCTGGCCAGCATGGCCAAAGGCAGATTGCACGAGATCTTTAACTGCAATATCAATATCTGCGCAGGCCGAGATCAACATCGCATTCTTCCCACTTGTTTCTGCAAGGAGATTGATTTCAGGGCGCCACGAAACGAAAAGTTCTGCGGTATCAAATGATCCAGTGAGAATGACGGCATTGATTGCGGGATGAGTGACTAAGTATTTTCCATCGTCGTCATCGCGCATAGGAAGAAATTGCAGTACATCTTTTGGAACGCCACCTTCCCAGAGATGGCTAACGAGTTCAAATGATGTTGCAACTGCCTCGGGCGCAGGTTTGAGGATGACGACATTTCCTGCTGCTAGTGCTGCACAAATTCCTCCCACTGGAATCGCATAAGGGAAGTTCCATGGTGGGACCACAAGAACAGTTCCCATAGCTTCAGATCCAGAGAAATCACTCGCCGTTTCTGCGTAGTAATGAGCAAAATCAATCGCTTCCGAAATCTCAGGAATCGCTTCTCCTGCTGTCTTTCCTGCATCTCGCATCATGACCGCGATAGTTTCGCTTGTACGGGCTTGCATGACCGATGCGCTTTTACGAAGGATTTCTCCTCGCTCTACCTTTGAAAGTCCACTCCAGCGCGGTTCAGCTTTCTTCGCAATTTCTATTGCTTGATCGACGAGTTTGCGATTGCCAACCGCGTAGTGATACCAAACTTTTCCATTATCAGAAGGGTCGATACCCGCCTCGCTTTTGCCTTCAAAAAACTCTTTCCCACCAATGATGACGGGAATTTCCCAATCTTTGACCGCGGTAAATTTTCGAAGCGATGACTTCAGCGATTTCTGAAACTCTGGTTCGGTTGGATCTGATTCCGGATGATTGAAGAATTTCTTGCTTGCTGCTCCTGAACTATGCACAACCTCAGTTCGGTGACGTAACGAATCGGTGCCGATGGCATGCCGTGCGCTCACTGCATCGCGGAATCGCTTCTCTTGCTCTCTAAAAACTTCTGGTTTCTTCTCAATCTCAAATGCCGCTCGAAGGTAATTTTCTGGAGCCGTATTCTCATCAAGACGACGGACAAGATATGCAACCGCTGCTGAGAAATCTTCTGGTTTCGTGACAGGCGCATAAAGCAATACCGACTCTCCGCTCTCCACCAGCGCTAGCGCCTCACCATTTGCCATTCCTTCCAACATTTCAATATCCATTTGTTCTCGCACGTTCCGTTTCCGTGCAACGGCAAGTGCCCATGCCAGATGAAAAAGATTGTGTGATGCTAGTCCGATACGCACCGCAGCAGAATTTTCTTTACGGAGTGCAAGATCGAGTAAGCGAAGGTAAGAGGCATCGACATCTGCTTTGGATTTATACGGGGCAGCATCCCATCCATGTATCTCTGCTTCAGCCCGCTCCATCGCCAAGTTCGCGCCTTTGACGATTCGGATTTTTATATGTGAGCCGAATTTTCCGTGTCGCTCGTGAGACCAATCGATGAGTTGATTGAGGACGTGATGTGTTTCGGGAAGATATGCCTGCAGCACAATTCCTGCATTAACCAATGCAAATTCTTCCTCTGCGAGGACCGTTGTAAATGCGGCTACGGTCATATCAAGATCTCGATATTCCTCCATATCAAGATTGACAAAGACATTGTTTGCTTGAGCAACGCGATAGAGCTCTCGTAATTTCTCTGCCGATCTCTTCTTGGAACCTTCTACATCCAGAGTCATCAGTTGCGCGACGATGGCCGATAGTTTTACCGAGACATAATCAACCTCAGGACGCTTCATCATCTCGATAATGGATTCGTATCGAGCCTGGGCCTCGCGGTGTCCAAGAACCGCTTCTCCCAATACGTTGATATTGAGTGATAGACCTCGAGCGCTTCTTTGGGTCGAGTACTTTGCAAGGAATTTTTCTCGCGAATCCAGAATCAAGTCACGCGAATTCATTCGAACTTTGAGATGAACAATCTTTATGACGAGATCAGGAAGTAAACGTGACAGAACAGAGATAAAACGCAATCCAGTTGAATCTATTAGACCGAATCCGCGAACCGAAGATTTTCTGGCGGCTCGGCGAAGGAGTCGGGTTGCCGCGCGCGTGGAGTTGATACGCATGACTTCGTCGGTAAGAGTGATGGTTGTACCGATGGCATCG
>RHAU01000076.1 GCA_010032125.1 Actinomycetota bacterium
AAAGTTAATTTGAAAAGTGGCCGAACTGGTGAGCGTGTTGTGACGTGTGAGAATCTAACGCTAGAGAACTTGACCGAACCGTTTTCAGTAGAAATCTTCTACCAAGATCGCGTCGCAATTCTTGGAAAGAACGGATCGGGCAAATCGCACTTCCTGCGTCGACTCTCCGGCGATGAAAGCGTTCGATATACCGGAACTTTTAAGTTAGGCGCGCGCGTCATCCCTGGATTCTTTGCGCAAACTCATGCGCATCCAGAATTTGTTGGAAAGACACTTCTTGAAATTCTTTGGGAACAGAACTCTTTACAACTCGGTGCTGCAAAAAGTGTGCTTGGTAGATATGAATTGGCAGAACAAGCAGAGCAAAAATTCACAACGCTGAGCGGAGGTCAGCAAGCAAGATTTCAGGTGCTGTTACTTGAACTCGCTGGTGACACTTTGTTACTACTTGATGAGCCGACTGACAATCTCGATCTTGCAAGCGCTGAAGCGTTGGAGCGAGCACTTGATGCATATCAAGGCACCGTTATTGCCGTGACACACGACCGCTGGTTTGCCCGCGGTTTTACGCGATTCCTTATTTTTGGGGCCGAAGGACAGGTTTATGAGAGCCCAGAGCCGGTCTGGAGCCACTGATTTTGACCCCCCTCGGGGCGGCGGGTAACCTTCCGCTTCTGTCTCCGCTGCTGGTGGGGCGGATCGAAATAAAGAAGTATCGAAGAAAGCGAGTTTGTCGTGCGTACCTTTAGTCCAACCCCTAACGATGTTGCGCGCAAGTGGTACGTCATTGATGCAACAGATGTAGTACTCGGTCGCCTTGCAAGCCACGCTGCTGCAATTCTTCGCGGCAAGCACAAGGCAACTTTCGCTCCTCACATGGATATGGGCGATTTCGTCATCGTCATCAATGCCGACAAGGTCGTTCTCACCGGCGGAAAGATGGTTGAGAAGATTGCGCACCATCACTCTGGTTTCCCAGGCGGACTTACTTCCCACAACTATGCATATTTAATGGAACGCTTCCCAACCCGCGCGGTTGAAAAGGCAATTAAGGGAATGCTCCCAAAGAACTCACTTGGAAAGCAGATGGCTTCCAAACTCAAGATTTATGCCGGCGCAGAACACCCACATTCTTCACAAGCGCCAATCAAGTACGAATTCACCCAAGTAGATCAGACCAAGCTCGGTAAGTAAGAAGAGAGATGATGATGGCAGAGAACGAAACAACAACCGCATACAGCTCAAGCACTCCTGCTGCTGCAACCAATCGCGCTGCAGTTATTGCACCAGGTGCTGGCGTCGGACGCCGTAAAGAGGCTGTTGCTCGTGTTCGTCTCGTTCCAGGTACCGGTCGTTGGACTGTAAATAACAAGACCCTAGAAGTTTATTTCCCAAATAAGGTTCACCAGCAATCAATTTCTGAGCCGCTTCGCGTTGTTGGCGCAGAAGGCAAGTACGACGTTATTGCACGCATTGATGGTGGCGGAATTTCTGGCCAAGCCGGCGCACTTCGACTCGGAGTTGCCCGTGCACTCAATGCAATCGATACCGACGCAAACCGCCCAACTCTCAAGAAGGCGAAATTCCTTACTCGTGATCCACGCGTTATTGAGCGCAAGAAGTACGGCTTGAAGAAAGCTCGTAAGCGTTCGCAGTACAGCAAGCGTTAATCGCGCTACTTTCTCCCTATGGGGTTATTCGGCACTGATGGTGTCCGAGGCGTAGCAGGCGTTGATCTCACCACAGAGTTAGCCCATGATCTCGCTGTTGCCGCAGCCCAAGTCCTCACTCAACACGGTGAATTTGCTGGACATAGACCGAAAGCAATCATTGGCCAAGATTCACGCGAATCCGGTGCTTATCTTGAAGCAGCAATAACAGCAGGGCTAACCGAATCTGGCGTTGATGTATATCGCGTCGGAGTGCTTCCGACTCCCGCGATTTCATTTCTCGTAACTGCGATGAAAGCAGACCTGGGCGTCATGATTAGCGCCTCTCATAACCCAGCGCGCGATAACGGTATTAAGTTCTTTTCGCGCACCGGGCGGAAACTTGAGGATTCAGTTGAGTTAGAAATCGAAGCACTCCTTGGGAAGCCTTGGCAACGTCCAGCAGAAATGCCGGAGGGTCAGGCTTGTGAGGATCACGATGCGCGAGAGAAGTACATTCAATACTTACTTGGAACGATCGAGACTAATTTTAATGGAATTAAGGTTGTTGTCGATTGCGCCAACGGCGCAGCATCATTTGTTGCCCCCGATGTTTTGAAACGCGCCGGAGCAAATGTTGTTGCGATTTCAAATGAACCTAATGGACGCAATATCAATGAGAACTGCGGTTCGACACATCTAGAAAATTTAATTGCAACGGTTCGTTCAAGCGGCGCTGATCTTGGGGTTGCCCATGACGGTGATGCCGATCGCGTGCTTGCAGTAGACCATGAAGGGAATGTGATCGATGGTGATCACATATTAGGAATCCTCTCAAACCATACGGAAATTCCAACGAAAACAGTTGTTGGTACGGTGATGACAAACTTGGGATTGATCCGAGCGCTGGAAAGTCGTCAACTCACATTTATCGCAACACCTGTTGGGGATCGATACGTTCTTGAGAAGATGTTGGCTGAAGGTCATACCTTGGGCGGCGAACAATCTGGACACATCATCATGCGTCGCTTTGCTGACACTGGAGATGGCATTTTGACGGCACTTCATCTCATCTCTGAGGTGGTAAGAACTAAGAAAAGCCTGAAAGAGCTCGCCGCTTTCATGATTCGATATCCTCAAATTCTGATCAACGTTAAAGATGTTTCAAAAGATAAATTGGCAAATAATGAAAAAGTAAAAAAAGCGATTAATGATGCGACGATGGAACTTGGTGATAAAGGCAGAATTCTGCTGAGAGCATCTGGCACCGAACCGGTCATTCGTGTCATGGTTGAGGCGGAACGAAGCGAATTGGCGGAGCGATTCGCTACAACGCTTGCAGCACTAGTAAAATCTGAACTCTCGCTGTAACTCAGCTCTCCACGTAAGGAGTCCAATTCATGTGCGGGATTGTCGGATACACCGGTCCGAACCCAGCGCT
>RHAU01000077.1 GCA_010032125.1 Actinomycetota bacterium
GTGTCGAGCGCTACTGGCTTATCACCGTCATATTCAATCGTTACTTGAGTCTTTCCATCGGGCCGTAAGTACGCCAACTCCCCAGATTTGCGAACTGCACTAAGTCGCTCCGCAAGGCGATGCGCCATTGCTATCGGCAATGGCATCAACTCCTGTGTGTCACTGCTCGCGTAACCAAACATCAAGCCTTGATCACCTGCACCTTGGAGATCTAAAGGGTCAGCGGATTTCGAGAGCCGCTCTTCTACTGCATGGTCAACACCTGCCGCAATGTCTTGGCTCTGCTGCCCGATTGAAACTGATATGCCACAACTATTGCCATCGAATCCTTTGTCTGAGGAGTCATAACCAATATTGACAACTGTTTCTCGAACTAAACCCATGACATCGGCATAGCCATTAGTGGTGACCTCGCCCGCGACATGAACTTGGCCTGTAGTGATAAGAGTTTCGCAAGCCACTCGACTCTTGGGATCTTGGGAGAGCAAAGAATCAAGTACTGCATCAGAAATTGCGTCAGCAATTTTATCTGGATGTCCTTCAGTAACGGACTCCGAGGTAAACAATCGCTTAGCCATTTTTCTCCTTTAGATACTCCGCTACTTGATTAACAATGTCGCGAGCGACCGTGAATTTATCTTCTCGCTCGTACCGATGAAGAACTCCTTTACCTGAGAGTAGTGAGCCCGAGGTCCACTCTTCACCAAAAACTGCCCCGCCCGAAACGTTGGTTACGTAGAGAAGATCAACGCTCTTGCTATCCAATTTTTCAAAACCTAGGGATTCAAAATCTTCCCGCGTTTCAGCAGCAAAACCTACGAGAACTTGATCGGCTCTGCGCGTCTTGCTGATAGACGCTAGCAAATCAGGATTTGCTAGAAGCGATATCGATTGCAGAGATGCTTTCTTAATCTTCTCTTCCGATGCACTCACTGGTCTGGCATCTGCAACTGCGGCTGACATGACAAGTACATCGTGCGACGGCATCTCATCTTTCATAGCGGCAAACATCTCTTCAGCGCTTTCTACCGTGATAACTCTGGCGCCTTCCAATTCGAAAGGAACGGTATCGCCGGCTATGAGAGTCACTTCAGCGCCTTGGCGGAGGGATTCGTATGCAATCGCAAGACCTTGTCGACCACTTGATCGATTTCCAAGAAAGCGAACCGGATCGAGCGCTTCCCTTGTCCCTCCTGCGGTAACCAAAATTTTCTTATCTACAAGCAATGCGTTCTTCTGCGAAATTTCCAAAACCTTGTTAATAATGGCAGTCGTCTCGGGGAAACGACCAACACCACTATCGCGACCAGTAAGTCTTCCCACTTCTGGTTCCATAACAATGTAACCGCGGCGTCGTAAGGTCTCGACATTTTCTTGAGTTGCTGCGTTTAACCACATCGCCGGATGCATAGCAGGGACAAACAAAATTGGTGCGCTCGTTGCAAGAACTGTTGTCGTCAGTAAATCATCGGCACGCCCGGAAGCAACGCGGGCGATTAGATCTGCTGTCGCAGGAGCGATGATGAGTAGATCAGCTTTATCGCCGAGAGATACATGAGATACCGAACCAGCGTCTTCCCAAACTTCCGTTCGCACTGGTCGACCGGAGAGCGCTTCCCACGTTGTCCTGCCTACAAAATTTAAGCTCGACGGCGTTGGCACGACCGTTACCAGAAAGCCGCGATCTTGCAGACGTCTTAGAAGATCACATGATTTGTAGGCGGCAATTCCTGCAGCAACGCCAAGAACGATTTCACGCCCGCGCGGGAAAGTCATCGCGGTTTGCGCCACGAGATACCTCTATTTCTGAGGTTCGAGATTCTCGATTGTCAGAAGACCATCATTAATCTCGCGAAGAGCGATAGAGAGTGGTTTTTCGTGGACATGAGTCTCAACAAGCGGGCCAACATATTCAAGGAGGCCTTCGCCGAGTTGAGAGTAGTAAGCATTAATCTGTCGAGCACGTTTTGCTGCGTAGAGAACCAAGCTGTACTTAGATCCACTCTTGTCGAGCAGATCATCGATAGGCGGATTTGTGATGCCATCCATGGTTGCCACACGTACTCCTTTGAAAAGTCTTATTTCCCTTTAACAGAGGTCGCCAAGGATACCAGCGCTTCGACAACATCTTCGACTCGATGATTGGTGACTATATGGTCAAACTCGCCCGCCGCCGCCAATTCTTCATGAGCCAGGGCTAAGCGCGCTGCCACCCGTTCTGGCGAGTCCGTACCTCGATTAACAATACGACTCTCCAACTCCTCTAATGATGGAGGGGCAAGAAAAACCATCACCGCCTCGGGCATCGTTCTCTTCACCTGTCGAGCTCCTTGAATTTCAATCTCAAGAAGTACGTTCTTTCCAGATTCAAGTGCTTCAACGACCGGCATACGTGGTGTTCCATATTTTGCTCCTGCGAATTCTGCCCATTCTAAGAACTCGCCTTTTTCAATCATCTGCTGAAAAGAGTCTTCGCTGACAAAGTGATACGCAACTCCGTCGATCTCGTTGGCACGAGGGCGTCGGGTCGTCGCTGAGACAGAGAAGTAGAAATTTTCAAAATTTCTTAATTCTGAAACTACGGTGCTCTTACCAACTCCACCCGGTCCGGATAGAACTAAGAGGACTCCCCTTGTGCTCATCGAGTTGACTTCATTTCTTTGAAAGAACTCGGAAGAGATTCTCTCGCTGATTTCTTCCTACACCTTGAATCCGCCGGGCCGATGAAATTCCGCAACGTTCCATGACGTCGTGAACTCGGGTCTCACCAAATCCAGGGATAGAGAGAAGAAGCTCTTTCACCCGCATTTTCAAAATAACCTCATCACTACTTGAAAAAGCATCTCGCCAATCCCGTTTCCCGTTCTTAATCTCATTTTTGAATCCTGCTCGAATCTTTCGAGATTGAGCGGCTTTGGCGAGTGCGGCGCGACGTTCATCAAGGCTCAATAATGGCGGTTTGCTCACGGCGAAACTTTATCGCTAGACAAGA
>RHAU01000078.1 GCA_010032125.1 Actinomycetota bacterium
ACTTTCCACTAACTCTCTATTCACTAGGGTTTTCCATCTCATGCGCAAGATGACGATGGATCTGACCCCACTTCGCAAATATCGAAATTTCAGACTCCTATTTACCTCAGGTCTTTTCTCCTATTTCGGGGCCTCTGTCATCTTCATAACCCTGCCATTTCAAGTCAAGGAATTAACAAACTCATATTGGGCGGTCGGATTGATGGGTATGGTCGAAATCGTCCCATTGACGATATTCGGTCTCTATGGCGGAGTGCTTGCTGATCACGTTGATCGCAAGAAAATGATTTGGGCTACCGAATTCGCAACGATGGTGGCAACTGTTGCGTTACTTGTGAACGCACTTCAGGAAAAACCTAATGTGATCTGGCTCTTCGTAATAACAGCGATTTTCGCTGCTTTAAGCGGCCTCAAACGACCTAGCCAAGATGCGATTTTGCCTCGTTTGGTCAGTCATGAAGACCTACCAGCAGCAAGTGCGTTGATGAGCGTTCGTTGGCAGGTAGCAGGAATTATCGGACCGTCGATCGGTGGCGTCATCATCGCCCACTTTGGAGCAAGCGCTGGCTATCTCACCAATACAGTGATGTTGATTCTCTCGCTCTCATTGCTCTGGGGCGTCAGCGCTGTGCCGCCACTGACTCAGCGAACTGCGCCATCACTAGAAAGTTTGATGGAAGGAATCCGCTACGCCATCGGCCGCAAGGATCTCCTCGGTACCTACATCGTCGACCTCGCCGCAATGTTTCTTGCAATGCCAATGTCACTCTTTCCATTTTGGGCCGATGAGATCGGTGCACCGTGGGCGTTGGGACTTTTTTATTCATCCATAACAATCGGGGCGGCGCTGGTGACCCTCATGAGTGGGTGGATGCTCAACTACCCGCACCATGGAAAAGCCATTGTTATTGGGGCACTTGGATGGGGTTTTGCGATCATGGCCGCAGGACTCACCGACTCACTTCCTTTGATCATCGCCTGCCTCATCATCGCCGGCGCCTTCGACCAAGTTAGCGCTTTGTTCCGAGGTTTCATTTGGAACCAATCCATCCCCGATGAATTGCGGGGGCGTCTTGCTGGAATTGAAATGCTCTCCTATCTCTTGGGCCCCCTCGGTGGCCAAGCACGTGCCGGAGGAATGGCCGCTCTCTCTTCACTTCGTACCGCTGTTGTCGGCGGCGGACTGATGTGTATGGGGGCTGTTGCATTAGTTGCATCGGTAATGCCGAAGTTTCGTACCTATGATGTAAGAACGAACGAATTCGCCGTCGAACAGGCAAAAATTCGAAAAAATCGGGAAAATTCTTAAAAAATTTTTCTAGCTACCCAAACTTACCTGCGGGTAACTTTTGTCGACAATTCTGGCAAAAATCGAAAAAATCCACTTTTTACGCGTAAAAAATGCCAATTTTGACCTCTTGTAACGATGCAAAAGTAAGTTTTTTTGCAACATAACTATCCGACACGCAGGCGTACTTTTCGCTGCTAATAGTGGAAAGTTTCGTTAATTACTGTCACGATTTGCCTTGAAAGGTTCGGTGACGGATCGAACCATTCTGAAAGGAAACTACGTGGCAAAGCGTCGTAAGAAGGCTGCAGCTAAGACTGCACCAAAGCGTCGTCGCAAGAAGGCTGCAGCTAAGGCTGCTCCAAAGCGTCGTCGTAAGAAGGCTGCTGCTAAGGCTGCTCCTAAGAAGCGTCGTCGCAAGAAGGCTGCTGCTAAGGCTGCTCCTAAGAAGCGTCGTCGTAAGAAGGCGTCAAAGTAAGTTAACGCCAGAATTACAGAAAAAGCCCGGCTGCATATGCGCCGGGCTTTTCTCTTTACCCCAATAATCAAGACTCTCTTTTGAACTGCTCCCTCAACTCCTCTGTCACATGAGTAAATGTTGCGGTCAGGTTCTCTTGCTCCTTGACCGATAGCTGGTCGAGAAACCTCCTCCGAACACTCGAGACGTGGTCCGGTGCCGCGGCCACAATCGCCTTCCATCCTTTATCGGTCATCACTGCCCACGACCCGCGTCGGTCGACATCACACTCTTCTCGCTTAATCCATCCGGCCTTCTCCATCACCTTCATACGGTGAGAAAGTCGAGATTTGGAGAGCATCGAAAGTTCTGCAAGATCACTCATTCTCATCCGCCTCCCCGGGGCTTCCGAGAGCTGTGCCATTACTTCGTAATCGGCCATCGATAAGTCATGACCTTCTAAATCAATTTCGAGAGCTTCAAGAAGTCGACGAGAGGCGATGATGTACGAGCGCCAAGCCTTCATCTCTCTTGGGTTAAGCCAGCGTGTTTTGCTGCTTTTTGAAGGCATACGCTAAGGGTAATGGAAAATCAGATTAGTTGAAAGTTCAAATATATGAGTGATGACGATATTCGCAGACCACGATTGCGCAGTTGGTTTCTGGCGACCTTTTTAATTTTCATCACCTGGCTGCTCCTGGGTTCCATCCTCACCGGACTCGTCGCAAGCCGGTTCGGCCTTGATCTCGCCGTACTTGCAGCCACAGATGAAGAATCCTTAAAAGTGCTCGCCACATATCCGGCTTGGCAATCTGCGCTGGCGATTTTGATCTCCTTCGCGCCACTTCTCGGTGGGACGATACTGATGCATCGAATCTTTCTTAGAGCTCCTGTCCGAATGCTCTTTACTTCACGAAGCTCGGGATTTGGCGCCGAAGTGCGCCTTGGGGCCTTGGTGATGGCGGGGTTGTTAATCGCTTTCGCGATTCCTGATCTCTTTTTCAATCGTGACGACTACGAACTTACCTTTAATCTCTCGGCTTTCATCCCCTACGTGATCATGGCAATCCTCTTCATCCCCATGCAGACAACAGCCGAAGAGGTTTTCTATCGAGGTTGGATACAGCAACGCCTTGATAATGGTTCCCGCTCTATTTGGCTCGTCTCAACATTCAATGGGTTGCTCTTTGCTGCACCCCATATGGCCAACCCCGAGGTCAAAGGC
>RHAU01000079.1 GCA_010032125.1 Actinomycetota bacterium
ATTGCCATCACTGATTAAATTGCGCGAAACTCAACAACGGATGCGCGCCACAAACTCACCCACTCAACAGTTATTTGCTTCTTTAGTCGGTCTCGAAGTCTCGCCGCGAAAAACTCGTGAAGCGAGTGCATTCTGGAAGAAGTTGGCTGAGATAAGTGATGTTCAAAAGCGAGATCAGATCTGGGATGAGTCATTCCTGCTTCCAACAGCAGACCAACTCAGCGATCCCGAAGAATTTATGAAGGGCAGAACTGTTCCGGATGACTTATCCGGATTGATCTAGAGCGATCTCGACTCAGAAAAGCGAAGTCCCCAGCAGATTCTTTATCTGCCTTCCCCTTGCAGATACTGAATCAGAACTGAGGACTTCGTGAGCGCAAAGTACGACACCACTGCGCGAATAGGCAACCTCCATTGCGAGTTTCGTGAGATAAAAGACTCATGTATTCCTGTAGGGTTTTGGGAAATTGCAAGGGTGTTATGAGGTGCCAGTGTGGATAACTACATCCAGGGCGAGATTTTCGACACTAACGTCCGCGCCGTGCGAGCACAGGCGAGCAAACCAACCTCCGAAATTCGAATCCCACCTGCTGAAATTACGGGCGGCGCAGAAATTCGCGTTATTCGCAATTCCCGCAGAAAGCGATCCATCTCCGCCTATCGTGAGAGCGGCGCAATCGTTATCCAAGTACCGGCTCGACTTTCGAAATCTAAAGTGAGTGAAGTCATTCCAGAGCTTGTGAAGAAGATTCTTACCCAAGAAGCGCGGGAGAAGATGACCGATGAGGCGCTTTTCACTCGCGCGCTTGAGTTGATGAAGATTTATCTGCCCGAATTCACGATTCAACCGGTCAGCGTTCAATGGCGTTCAATGAACGAGCGATGGGGATCATGTACAACCGTTGACCGAACTATCCGCATTTCCAGCCGGCTCAATGGCGCCCCTTCATATGTCGTCGACTACCTCTTAGTTCACGAATTGATTCATTTGGTCTTTGCCGACCACGGACCCGAGTTTGAGCGTCTTTTGGCCCGCTTCGAGGGCTCCGATCGAGCCAGCGCCTACCTCGATGGCTATGAAGCAGGGGCTCGAGGGTAAAAAGAGGCTCAATTGAGCGTGGGCTTAGCCCCTTTGAGCGTGTCACGCGGGTATGGTGGGCGTATTCGCAGGATGTCGAAAGCCTGCGTGGATCGGAGGGATGCTATGGCAGAGACATATAAGGGCGAGGCCTACTGCGTAAAGTGCAAAGAGAAGCGTCAGTTCGAAGGGACTGTGAACGTTTCCGACTCTGGCCGTCGTATGGCAAAGGGCAAGTGCCCGGTCTGCGGCACCACGGTCAATCGCATTTTGGGTAAGGCTTAAATCTCGCTTTAACGGGGAAGGCGCTCCTGCGGGGGCGCCTTCTTCTTTTTCCAACGCAACTCTTATCTCCGTAACTCTCGCGCTACTGCTGGCTCTACACAAACTTCGTTATCCCAGATTTCAAGTGATCTCACCGTTGTTAGCCCGCAGGTAAATGAAAACTGCCAACCATGAATCCACGGCTCAAAGTTGGCGTCAAAGTCTGGCAATACAGCACCGGTGAACTTCGGTTCGGCACTCGCTTTGAACACATCGCGTTGCCGACCATCATTGGCGAAACTGAAGTAGCGCCACTGCTCGGCTTATGTGATGGCACTAGGGATATACATTCGATCTCGCATCAGAGCGGAGTGAGCACTTCTTCGATAAAGGAAATTATCTCCTTGCTTCGCTCTTACCAACTCTTAGATACGCATCGGACCCCCATCCCCTACACACCTCGCTATAACAGCGATAAGCGGAAGATCGAATCTGTGACTGATGCTGAAAGCGTGGAGGGAGATTTCGCACTCAATGCATTTCTCGCGCGATGTGAAATCGAAAGTGAAGCGCTCTCGAGATTGCCCCACGTATTCGATGGAGGCCGACAGGAACTACTCAATCGTAAAAATTTCTCAATCCTCATTTACGGATCTAACCGAATCTCTAATTCACTCTTTGGAGTTTTGCAAGCATCAGGATTTAATCCTGTTTTTGCGGAAGGAACATTTACTCCTTATCGAAGCAAGGCAATGATTTCCTCATCGGACATCTCTGGAACAACATTTAGAAATTCAGATATCGGTCTTCATAGAGTAAAACGTCTCAATGAATTGAGAACTGAGTACGCACTCTTTCCGGAAGAGAAATCCAATCCTGGGGCTATGCATTTGATTATCTGCGTTGAACGTCCATCCCAAGAAGTCGCCCAATTCTGGATGAGTGATGGAATTCCATTTCTGGTGATTACTCCGGAAAATGCTGCCGAAATAAGCATTGGCCCTCTGATTAAGCCTGGCAGTTCCCCATGTCTTCGTTGCGTGGAGTTATCTGAGAAAGATCGAGGCCCCCTCATCGTTGAAGGAGAAGGTGCGCCGGAATTGAGTTCGATTATGTCTACATTTTCTGCTGCGACGATTGCAGCAGAAGTCTCGAAATTCGCCATGACTGGCTCAAGTGTGCTCTGCGCAACAACGCTGCGATATTCGCAGCATCACATTCATCAGCCACGAATCGAGCAATGGCAGACGCACCCGAATTGCGGCTGTGCATGGCGTTAATTCAAGTCGCCAAAGGGCCGCGGCTCAAAGAGAATTCCCCCGTGGCTGAAGTTCCAAAGAAGACAAGCACTCGTAGCGCGAAGCTAGCGAGTATTCCCTTGTCCGTTGCCGGACGTGGCGCGCTTGGAATTGGAAAACAACTCATCGGCCAATCCCCCCAATTTGCATTCGGAGATCTCCAAGAAAAAACAGCGGAGCAAGTCTTTAAAGTCCTGGGCGAACTCAAAGGTGGCGCGATGAAATTTGGACAAGCGCTATCAGTTTTTGAAGCGGCACTTCCTGAAGATGTTGCAAAACCGTA
>RHAU01000080.1 GCA_010032125.1 Actinomycetota bacterium
CAACTCTTGGAATTCGCGATTGCATAATCGCACCTGCACACATCGCACATGGTTCTAAAGTGACAACAAGCGTGCACTCTTCAAGCCGCCAGGATCCGAAAGAACGAGCGGCAGCTCGGATTGCAACCATTTCGGCATGTGCAATTGGATCTCTAAGCAATTCCCGCTGGTTATTTCCCATTGCAACAATCTCGCCTTTTGAATTAAGGATTACCGCTCCAACTGGAACATCGCCACTTGCAACTGCACCAAATCGAGCGCGTTCAAGCGCCACATGCATCGCAGATTCGTAATTCATCTAATCCTTCTCCACACAATCGACGAATTGATCTCCGCAGCCGATTCTTCGAGCAATTGCTTCGAGTTGCTCATCTGGATACATATCATCGTCATCGCAAATCGCCTGCAATTCCATAGCATCAATGCCAAGATCTTCCAAAAGATTAAGGTCTCCGGCCGGCTCATCTGCATCATCATCTGCGGGAAGTTCCAAATCGAGAAGTTCGAGAACTTCAGCGGCGATTTCATAATCAAGAGCTGCCATAACATCGCTCATTGCCATTTGCATTTTCATTCCAATTTGCCTTATGACAATAAAGAATTCGTCATCAATAGCAAGAAGTGCTAATGAGCCGCCATTGACTTGTTTACTGCGAAGTTCATCGAGAACGATTCCGATATCTGACGTTGAATTTTCTGGAAGTTCCGAAACTCGCCATGCTCCATCGTCACGCCAAGCAATAAGGGCGAGATCGAAATTATCGTTTTCCATCTCACACCTCCGCCGTTTGGAGCAGCACCACCTCATGGTTCCATCGAGTCATGAGGTAGTAAAGTGACGCCATGAAGGTTCTTGTCGCAAATCATCCTTTAATCACGCATAAATTGACGGTACTCCGCGACAAGCAGACCAACTCCCAAGTCTTTCGTCACCTTGTAGAAGAGCTAGTCACGCTCCTTGCGTATGAAGCAACACGAGAAGTGAAAATTCATCCCGTTGAAATTGAAACACCAGTAACCAAGACCAAAGGTGCTTTGCTCTCAACTCCGCGTCCTGTTGTTGTTCCGATTTTGCGTGCTGGTTTGGGGATGTTGGAAGGAATGATGCGCGTGATTCCAAGCGCTGATGTTGGATTTCTAGGTATGGTGAGAGACGAAAAGACCTTGAAGGCCTCTACATATGCCAATCGATTGCCTGAAGACCTCAGCGGCCGTCAGTGCTATGTCCTTGATCCAATGCTTGCCACAGGTGGAACGTTGGTATCTGCTATGAATTATCTGATTGAACGCGGCGCACAAGACATCACAGCAATTGCGCTACTTTCCGCTCCTGAAGGAATCAAGGCAGTAGAAGAAGCTTTTGCACAATCATCATTTCCCATCACAGTCGTAACTGGAGCTCTTGACGAACGATTGAATGAGCATGGATATATCGTTCCTGGATTAGGAGATGCTGGCGATCGACTTTATGGTGTTGTCTAAATGGCACACACTTCGCCTGGTTACGGAATCACCATTCGTGTCGAAGGTAAACCGGAATTTCAACCCGTTGCTGAAATAACCACAATCATTTCACGCGAAGGCGCGACAATCACCGCACTGGATGTAGCCGAATCACAACTTGAAAATGTCGTTATAGACGTTACTTGCGATGCGATAGATGTGAGCCACGCAGAAAAAATCACTGCAGCGCTTTCTGCTTCACCGATCCTAAAAGTCAGAAAAGTCTCTGATAGAACTTTTCTATTGCACCTTGGTGGAAAACTTGAAGTCCAATCTAAGGTGCCGCTAAAAACGCGTGATGATCTTTCGCGTGCGTATACGCCCGGAGTAGCGCGAATCTGCCAAGCGATCGCAAAGGACCCTTCCGATGCCCGCCGCTTGACCATTAAGCGCAATACGGTGGCCGTCGTCACGGATGGATCGGCCGTCCTTGGCCTCGGAAACTTAGGTCCTGCCGCCGCACTTCCCGTCATGGAAGGAAAAGCGGCTTTATTTAAGCGATTTGCTGACGTTGATGCGTGGCCAGTCTGCCTTGATACCCAAAATGTCGATGAAATAGTGCGCGCAGTTCAACTTATTGCTCCCGTCTATGGATTTGATGGATCTCTTTCTGAAGCCATGAAAGGTGCTGATATTTTCATTGGAGTGAGTGCACCCAATGTCCTAACAGAGAAAGATATTGAATCAATGGCAAAGGGTTCGATTGTCTTTGCCCTCGCAAATCCTGATCCCGAAATAGATCCCGCCCTTGCTCGAAAGCATGCAGCGGTTGTGGCTACCGGAAGAAGTGACCATCCCAACCAGATTAATAATGTTCTGGCATTCCCAGGAATCTTCCGAGGCCTTTTAGATGCGGGAGCGTCAAAAATAACTGATGAACTTCTTGTCGCGTGTGCAGATGCGATTGCATCATGTGTAAGTGATTCCCAGTTGAACGCCTCTTTTATTGTGCCGAGCGTCTTTGATGTTAATGTCGTTTCTTCGGTCGCTGCTGCCGTCAAAAGGTGCTCGTAGTTGTCGATTTCTGATTGGGTGAGCCACGTTCTGGATGGTTCAACCCCATTTTGCGATGACTTATTTAGGAGTCGTTGTCGGAGGCGTTCGACGGTCTCGACGCGCAATCCAATAATTTTTCAACGTTAAAACTATTGTTAGAATTATAAAGAATGCAGCGATAAATCTGGAGGAATCTTTTAGCGCGGGAATTGATGCTGCATAAAAACCAAGCATCGTGATACCCACTCCCCACAAGAGCGCACCAAGAGCGTTAGCGGCTAGAAATTTGTAATAATTCATTTTCCCAAGTCCAGCAATGGGCGGCATGAAAGTTCGTATCCAAGGATAGAAACGCGCCAAAATTACCGCGCTCCATCCGTACTTAGCGTAAAAGTTTTCAGC
>RHAU01000009.1 GCA_010032125.1 Actinomycetota bacterium
GCGGGTACGACGCTTAGAGTGCGAGACATTGTTTCCAAAGCTCGGGCCTTTGCCACAGATATCGCAGACTGATGCCACGGTAGAACTCCTTGATTTTCCGGATTTAGTGCGGGCGCAAGATTAGCCGCAAGGGTCCTAACGACGCCAATTCAGAGGCTCGCGAGGAAGTAATTACGCGGGAATTGAGCCGGTAAGTCACCAAGGTCCGAGAGAATGAAGCATGGCTCCGCTTGATGGCAAGTTGCGCCTTGTTGTTGGCGACAAGACCGCGAAGGTTCTTGCTGATCAACTTGGAATTTTCACCATCGAAGATCTTCTTCGTCATTATCCCCGCAGATATGTCATCCGCGGCGAACTAACAGATATCGAATCGCTCAATGAGGGAGAAGAGGTAACGATTTATGCACGAGTTGAAAGTTGCAAAGTTCGAAGAATTCCTGGTCGTAAGGGCGCAATTCTTGAAGCAATTGTCACGGACGGACGAGCAAAACTCTCTCTGACTTTTTTTAACCAGGCGTGGCGAGAGAAGGATCTTCAGGAGGGGAGAAGCGGTCTTTTTGCCGGCAAAGTTGGAATTTACAAAGGTAAGCGACAACTTGCACATCCTGATTATCTTCTGATCCCCGAAGGCAATGATGTAGAAAGTGCTGCATCAGAATTTGCTGGAAAGTTTCTACCGGTCTATCCAGCAACAGCAAAACTTCCTTCCTGGAAAATCTCGCAATGTGTACAACTTGCGTTATCCGCGCTTGATGATGTCGATGATCCCATTCCCGATGAATATCGAGAACGCTTCGCATATCCATCATTAAAACAGGCGCTTATAGACGTTCATCAGCCAACGTCGGCGGATAGTGCGGAGCGCGCAAAAGAGCGTCTTACATTTGACGAGGCGTTATCGCTCCAAGTTTTTCTCGTTCAACGGAAATCAGAAATTCGCACTACTCATCTTGCCAAGCGGCGAAAGAAAGTTGGATCATCTCTAGAACAGTTTGATAAAGCGCTTCCCTTCACATTTACTGCGGGTCAGGTGCGTGTATCGAAAGAGATAGAAGAAGATCTCTTGAGCGAATACCCCATGTATCGGCTACTTCAGGGAGATGTTGGTTCAGGAAAGACCATCATCGCTTTGCGATCTATGTTGGCGATGGTTGATTGCGGCGCACAGGCTGCTCTTCTTGCTCCAACAGAAGTGCTGGCCCAACAGCATTTTCG
This sequence comes from Actinomycetota bacterium, assembly GCA_010032125.1. Lineage (GTDB taxonomy): Bacteria > Actinomycetota > Actinomycetes > Nanopelagicales > Nanopelagicaceae > MAG-120802. The sequence goes on from RHAU01000009.1 coordinate 1,216, forward strand.
AAATTTCAATTCTTTACTAGGACCGCTTGCTGAAAAAGGAATGCTTGGTGGATCAACAGAGGGAACGCGAGTCACACTTTTGACTGGTTCACTCACCGCCCAAGAAAAATCGAACGCATTGCAATTAATCGCCTCAGGAGAAAGTGGAATCATTATCGGGACCCACGCGCTACTCAGTGAAGGCGTTGAATTCGATGACTTGGCGCTCATCGTGGTTGATGAGCAACATAGATTCGGTGTTGAGCAGCGAGATGCTCTTCGAGCAAAGAGCGAAACTCCACCACATGTTTTAGTAATGACGGCGACGCCGATTCCTAGAACGGTTGCGATGACTGTTTTTGGAGATCTTGACGTTTCCACTTTAGATGAGATGCCCGTGGGACGAGCCACAATAGAGAGTTTCGTTGTTCATGCTAGTGCGAAACCACAACATCTTGAACGTGCTTGGCAACGGATACGCGAAGAAGTTTCGGCAGGTCACCAGGTTTACGTTGTCGCGCCACGAATTTCAAAGAGCGACAACTCCGATCTCATTCGTTACGGACTGACAAGTGATGATTTAGCTCTTGCGAAACGCATGTCGGGTGATGATAGCGACGGTAAAGAAAGCGCCGGATCTTCCTCGGTTGAAGAATTATTGCCGCGCCTCAGCTCAGGCGCACTCAAGGGTTTGCGTGTAAAAGCCTTGCACGGACGTATGCCTGCCGATGAAAAAGAATCGGTAATGAACGCTTTTTCCAAAGGCGAAGTGGACGTGCTTGTTTCGACAACCGTCATCGAAGTTGGTGTAGATGTTTCAAATGCATCAATGATGGTCATTATGGACGCAGACAGATTCGGCGTATCTCAGCTCCATCAGCTTCGGGGACGTATTGGACGTGGATCGATACCAAGTATTTGCCTCTTTGTAACGGAGGCGGATGATGATTCACCTTCCATGAAACGTCTACAAGCAGTGGCATCAACTCGAGATGGATTTGAATTGAGTCGAATTGACTTAGAGGAGCGTCGAGAAGGTGACGTGTTGGGAAGCGCACAATCTGGAGTGCGATCGCATCTACGGTTATTAAGAGTACTTCGAGACGAGGGCTTGATCATAAAAGCACGTGAGATTGCGATCGAGATTGTCGATCAAGATAGCGAACTCGCATCCCTTCCAAAGTTAAAATCTGAGGTTGATAAATTGCGTGAAGAAGAACGCGCTGAGTACCTGGAGAAGAAATGAGAATTATCGCTGGTATGGGAAAGGGGCGAAACCTTTTCTCTCCAATCGGAGCGACGCGACCTACCTCGGATCGTGCACGAGAAGCATTTTTCTCAACAGTCGAATCTGAATTTGGCTCACTTAACGACCTTTATTTTCTAGACCTCTATTGCGGGTCTGGTGCCGTAGGTGTTGAAGCATTGTCGAGAGGTGCCGCAGTTGTTCATGCTGTCGATAAAGATGAGAAAGCAACTGACGTTGCACGGAAAAATTACGCGTTAATTGAAAATATCACCGGAATTGGAAGCAGCTCAATCTTCACCATGTCGGCCGGAAAATATCTTGATGTGCAACAAGGAATTGCATTTGATGTAGTTTTTTTAGATCCACCATACGAACTTCCCAATGAAGAAATCGAGAAGTTAATTAAACAATTAGGTGAGCGAGGTTTTGCGAAGGCTTCATCACTCATCGCAGTCGAGCGCGATGCAAAGATGCGGCCGTTGACGTGGCCGCTCGGATTCCGTGCGGTGAAGGAGCGTAATTACGGTACGGCAACCATTTATTACGCTGAACCGGAAAGCTCTCTGTAATGCATCGTGTTAGCGTTGCGCTGTGAAGAAGGCTGTATGTCCTGGATCGTTTGACCCTATTACCAATGGTCATCTCGATGTTATAGAGCGCGCGAGCGGACTCTTTGATCACGTCGTTATCGCAGTTTTGGTCAATTCTTCCAAGAGCGGAGTCTTTACTGTCGAAGAACGAGTCGACCTCATTAAGGATTCAGTAAAGCACCTCACTAACGTCACCGTTGATACGTGGAGCGGTCTTCTAGTCGATTACTGCGAAAGAAACGATATAAGTGCAATTGTTAAAGGATTACGAGCTGTCAGCGATTTTGATTATGAACTGCAGATGGCTCAACTTAATCTTCAGCTCAAGGGGATTGATACATTTTTGATGGCAACAAAACCAACATATTCGTTCTTATCTTCTTCTCTCGTACGCGAGATCGCGCGATATGGTGGAGATGTTTCAGCGCTGGTTCCACCCCGCGTGGCGTCGGAGTTAGCAAAAAAAGCAGGGAAAGGAAGTGCATGAGATGGATTCATTAGAGAAACTTGAAGCCGCTATCACGATGGTGAACGAGGCGCGCGCTGTCCCGCTATCTGCATCATGCGTGGTTCATCGTGGTGAATTGTTGACACTTCTCGATGAAATTAAAACCGCTCTTCCCGGCGACTTCTCTGATGCGCGCAATCTTCTTGCACATCGCGAAGATATAGTCGAAGAAGGTCGCCAAAGCGCTGAGAAACTTATTGGACATGCTCGGGAAGAAGTTTCTCGAATGATTGAGCAAACTTCCATTGTTGCTGCCGCACGCGAGGAGTCATCACGGATACTTGATGAAGCACACGCACAAGTAGAGAAGGAACGTTCAGAGCTTGATGCCTATATTGACTCTCGTCTTGCGACACTTGAAGTCATCCTCAACAAGACGCTCGATGCGGTTAATCGTGGTAGAGAACGCCTTGCAGGTGCTAGCGATAAAGATGTACTTTCACAACTCGCTGACTAATCTCTAAGTCGTGAAAAATCAATCTCCGTTTCGGATAAATCTCCATGAACTTCCCAGGCGCGCGGGGGAGATGCGCGAATATCATCTTGATTTTCCTGCACCTGAAGCAATAGGCGTTCCGCTCCTCGGAATATCCGCCGGCACAGAACTAGATATTGATCTGCGTGCCGAATCCGTAGATGACGGAGTATTGATTTCCGGAACTGTTATCTCGACAGCAAGTGGCGAGTGCGGAAGATGTTTAGAACCAATACATGAGGAGATAAATCAGAAATTTCAAGAACTCTTCTTCTACGAAAGTCGTGTCTCAGATAATCCGGATGAAGATGAAGATTTATTTGTGATGGATGGAGATTTTGTTGATATCGAAGTTCCGATTCGTGATGCCGTCATTTTGACCATGCCCCTCAATCCACTATGCGATAGTGAGTGTGAAGGGCTCTGCCCGGAATGCGGTGAAAAGTGGGCGCAACTGCCGCCGGACCATGGCCATGAGAGCATCGACCCGCGCTGGAGCGGGCTCTCTGATTGGAAGCCGATTTGATAATGCCCTGGGGGCTGGGGGATACTTACGCGCTTGTTAGACCCTATGTAATAAGAAAGTATTGAAGGAGACGATCGTGCCACTACCCAAGCGAAAGATGTCCCGCTCGCGTACTCGCCATCGTCGCAGTTCTTGGAAGGCAACTCCGGCATCAACAGCAACCTGCCAACAGTGCCAACAGCCGAAATTGCAACATGCTGCATGCCCGACATGTGGCACATATAACCGTCGCCAAGTTCTCGAGGTTTAACTCTGTCTGACGCTCTGACTGAGAAGCTCGGAGTTACATTAAGCCCGCAGCTCCTTGAGCTCGCTCTCACGCACCGTTCATATGCCTACGAATCGGGCGGTCTTCCAACAAATGAACGTTTGGAATTCTTGGGAGATAGCGTTCTGGGATTAGTAATAACTGAAGAGCTTTATGCACGATTTCCTGATTTAGATGAGTCGCGACTCTCACCTTTACGATCTGGAATCGTCAACATGCGCGCGCTTGCAGCAATAGGACGTGAACTCAATCTCGGTTCCGCACTCAAGATTGGTAAAGGAGAAGCGGTTACCGGAGGGCGCGATAAGAACTCGATACTTGCTGACGCATTTGAAGCGCTTGTAGGAGCTATCTATCTTGATCAGGGATATCCAAAGACGAGAGAAATTGTTCTTGCTTTAATGGGAGCATCTATAGATGATGCAATGTCTCGCGGTGCCGGCCTTGATGGAAAGACTGCTCTTCAAGAACTCGTTGCAGCTTCAGGTTGGCTCCCGCCGGAATACAAAGTCACCGAGTCAGGACCAGATCACGATAAAGATTTTGTTGCCGTGGCGATTGTCAATGGTGTTTCCTACAAAGAAGGTCATGGAAAAAGTAAACGCGAGGCAGAACAAGTTGCCGCTCGATTGGCCCTAGAGGAGATCGCTCTCACGCAAGCGTGATGGTGGTATCACGTGCCAGAGTTACCAGAAGTTGAAACTGTTCGCCGCGGACTTTCACCATGGATAGTCGGCAGAAAAATCAAAAAATTAGAAGTTCTGCACCGAGGTGCGAATAGAAAGTCAACTGATCGACCTCTGTCGTCGGCAGAAGGTGCACGTATTGTTGATCTTCGTCGTCGCGGCAAGTTTCTCTGGTTCGTGCTGGACCAAGACTTTGCCCTGGTTGGACATCTTGGTATGAGCGGACAAATGTTGATCCGTCCCAGGAATTCACAGTTTGAAAAGCACCTTAGAGTCCGAATGGATATGGGCGATAAGAAGAATGAATTTCGCTTTGTTGATCAGCGAACTTTCGGCTGGATGGCGATAGACGAGTTAGTTGATCGAGACGGTCAAGAATTACCGCAATCCATGGTGAAAATTGCGCCGGATGTGTTCGCCGAAAACTTCGATAAGAAACAGGCCATGGAACGAATCCTGCGCAGTTCTAGCCAGATCAAGAAAGTGCTTCTTGATCAAGGGATCATCAGCGGCATCGGAAATATCTATGCCGACGAGGCTCTATGGCGTTCAAGAATTCATCCGGAAAGAATTTCTGCCTCCCTGAGCGAGAGCGATGTCCGTAATTTAATTTCATCAGTGAAGACGGTTATGACTCGGGCATTAAAAGAAGGCGGAACAAGTTTTGATGATCTATATATAAATGTGAATGGAGAGAGTGGATATTTCGAGGTCTCCTTAAATGCATATGGCCGCGAAGGTGAGCCCTGTCGCAGATGTCGCGCCCAGATTCGAAGAATTGCTTTTGCTAATCGTTCCTCGCATTTTTGTCCTACTTGCCAGCAAAAAAGGGGGAAGAAGCGGGGAGCAATAACGGGCCGAAAGGGTCGAACCCACTAGGTTTTTCCTGTGTACCTCAAGAGCATGACCTTGAAGGGCTTTAAGTCCTTTGCTGCACCGACAACCCTGCGTTTTGAGCCGGGCATCACCTGCGTGGTTGGGCCCAACGGTTCTGGGAAGAGCAATGTCGTCGATGCGCTGGCGTGGGTCATGGGTGAACAAGGTGCAAAAAGCCTTCGTGGCGGAAAGATGGAGGATGTCATCTTTGCTGGCACTTCCGGTCGTGCGCCACTGGGTCGCGCGGAAGTATCAGTCACCATCGACAATAGTGATGGCGCACTTCCTATTGATTTCACCGAAGTCACTATCTCTCGAACACTTTTTCGCAATGGTCAGAGTGATTATCAGATCAATGGAGAGAACACTCGTTTACTCGATATCCAGGAATTACTCAGCGACAGTGGCATCGGACGGGAGATGCATGTCATCGTCGGACAAGGACAACTTGATGCCATTTTGATGGCAAATCCTGAAGAGCGACGTGGTTTTATCGAAGAAGCAGCCGGCATCCTCAAGCATCGAAAGCGTAAAGAAAAGGCGTTGCGAAAGCTCGAGTCGATGCAAGGAAATATGTCGAGAATTCAAGACCTCACCAACGAATTGCGCAGACAACTTCGACCGCTGGGAAAGCAGGCAGAAGTTGCGAAGAAAGCAGCAGTTATTCAGGCAGACGTTCGAGATGCCAAGTTAAGAATTCTTGCTGACGACATACTTGCGTATCGCTCCACGTTAGATTCGGAAGTCGCAGATGAATCAGCTTTGCGCGCACGCAGATCTGAAGTCGAACAAGACCTCGATAGATTGCGAAACCGCGAGATTGAATTAGATCGAATTGCAGCGGTCGAGAGTCCACAACTTTCTGCTGCTCAAGATAATTACTACAACCTCACGGGCCAGCGAGAGAAATTACGCGGAACCCAAAACCTTGCATCCGAGCGCGCTCGATTCTTGGCTGAGGAAGCGGAAGAAGCGCGTACCACCGGACGCGACCCCGTTGCCATGGAATCGGAAGCGCGCGAGTTAAGAAATGAAGAGAGTGTTCTCCAAAATACCGTCGATAAAGCGAGAGAAGAGTTAGCAAGTGCCGCAGCGCACCTTGTTGAACTAGAAGTTAGATTTAAGAGTGAAGAAGACCGTGTTTCCGCTGCGCTCCGCGCAATCGCAGATTATCGAGAAGGAACTGCAAGACAAGAAGGTCATATTAAAAGCCTGCAATCTCGTATTGACGGCTACGCCTCCGAGCTTGCCCGTTTGGATAAAGCGCTCGTCGATGCACAAGATAGATTGGATAGCGCAAAACGTGATTTTGCATCTTTGGAGTCTGAAATTGCTGGCCTTGACGCAGGAGAGAGTTCACTTGATGCTGAATTTGAGAAGCACAAGTCTGCTCTAGAAGGAAGCAAAAAGAGACGAGAGAATCTCGCTGATCAACTTGCTAAGGCAGAGCGTGAAAGAAGCGGATTACAAGCAAAAGTGGATGCGCTACGTCAAGCCACGCTCCATAAAGATGGCAGCGGTGCACTCCTTACTAACGATAAAGGGATTCCGATTCGAGGAAGCGTTGCATCTCTCATTAGCGTCGAAGCGGGATGGGAGAGCGCAGTTTCCGCAGCCTTGGGCCAAATTTCCGATGCACTCGTCGTTCCCGAACTTTCCGATGCAATAGCAGCATTAACACTTTTGAAGAGCTCAGCCTCGGGAAGTGCAGAGTTGTTAATCGTCACTGGAAGCCAAGAATCACCCATCAATATCCCGGGCAACTTCACTGCTTTAGCATCCAAGGTTTCATCTTCAACCCTTTCTTCAATAATTCCACGATTGCTCTCAGGATACGTTGCAGCAGAAACACTGAACGATGCATATGAGATAGCAAGAACTAATCCGGCATTTATTGCAGTTACGCGCGATGGTGATGTAGTTGGTCGTGGTCGCGCTCGTGGCGGATCTACTACTTCAACATCGTTAATTGAAATTACTGCGATGATTGAAAGAAGTGAAGTTGAACTGTCAAGAGTTTCACATGATTGCGATCGGATTCATTTCGATTTATCTGCGGTTGATAACGAATTGCGGCAAAATCAACTTGCCTACGATCAAGCACTGACACGGCTTAATGAATCGGATGCCAAAATGGCAGGAATCGCAGAACAGATGGCAGCGGCCGGCCAGAGCGTAAGAAGTGCACATGCTGAGATTGAAAGACTTGAAAAGTCAGTGAATGAGGTGAAAAACGCGCTGAATAAGGATGAGTCTGAGATGGTGATTGCACAGCGCGAGTTTTCTTCAGGACTTGAACCACACGAACCAAATCGAAGCGAACTTGAGAATTTAAGAGCGCTGGTCGCAACGGCACGCGCTGTTGAAGTCGAAGCTCGACTTAAATTGCGTACCGCAGAAGAACGAGTGTCGGCTCTATCTCAGCGAGCATCCGCTCTTGAAACAGCAGCACATAATGAAAGAGAAGCCGCTGCTCGAACTATTGCGCGGCGCGAAGCGCGGGCACGCGGAGCAATCACGGCTCAAGCAATCGCCGATGCTGCATACGAAGCGCTGATTCAGATCGAGATTTCAATCTCTCGCGCAAATACCGAGCGAGAGAGATTAGAGAAAGCACGCACTGATAGGGATGGCGAGATCTTGACGATTCGCGCTCAGATTCGAGATCTCGGCGCTGAGCTCGATGAATTGACGTCAAGTGTGCATCGCGATGAGATTGCACGAGCGGAACAAAGACTTCGCATGGAACAACTTGAGATTCGCGCAATGGAGGAGTTTGGTCTTGATACTGCAACTCTCGCGAATGAATATGGACCGGATAAGCCGGTTCCGACATTTATCGAAAGCGATACTGGCGAACTTACTCATGGCGAGGAAATTCCGTACGTTCGAAGTGAGCAGGAGAAGCGTTTAGCCGCTGCAGAAAAATCGCTCGCGTTACTGGGCAAGATCAATCCATTAGCGCTTGAGGAATACTCATCCTTGGAAGAGCGCCTGAAATATCTTGCTGAACAACTTGAAGATCTGAAGAAATCAAAGAAAGACTTGTTGGATATCGTTAAAGAAGTTGACGACAAAGTTCAGGAAATATTCGAAGTTGCTTATCGTGATACCGCTCGAGAATTTGAATTAATTTTCTCTCGACTTTTCCCTGGTGGAGAAGGACGGCTTATCCTCACTGACCCTAATGATCTTTTGAATTCTGGCGTTGATGTCGAAGCGCGACCACCTGGAAAACGAATAAAGCGTCTTTCGCTTCTCTCTGGTGGTGAACGTTCACTCACTGCCGTGGCTTTGTTAGTCGCGATATTCAAAGCGCGACCCAGCCCTTTTTATGTCATGGATGAGGTTGAAGCAGCGCTCGACGATACAAATCTTGGTCGATTGTTGACTGTCCTTGAAGAACTTCGCCAAGCCTCCCAGCTAATAATCATCACGCACCAGAAACGAACTATGGAGATTGGGGATGCTCTCTACGGTGTCACAATGCGTGGAGACGGTGTCTCCGAGGTTATTTCGCAACGGCTTCGTGAAGTTGAGACCGAATCTGTTTAATTGATGGGACTTTTTGGATCCTTCCTCTCTAGATTCTCGCGCTCAAGCGTCAGCGTCGAAGACATTGAAGAATTTCGCTCACTACTGATTTCGTCCGATATTGGACCTCGTTATACCGATGAGCTATTAGAACTTGTAAAAAAATCTAAACCCGAGGAATTATCTGAAAAGATCAAGAATCAGATTCTTGCTTCCTTAACCGAGAAGGAGCGAACGTTAGCTCGACCGCAAGCGCATACACTTATGACGATATTGATTGTTGGCGTGAATGGAACTGGAAAGACGACCTCTGCAGCGAAGTTGGCACAGTTATTGAAGAACTCCGGTGAAAAAGTAATTCTCGCCGCCGCAGATACTTTTCGAGCTGCTGCTGTCGATCAACTTAAAACATGGGCAGATCGAATCTCAATTCCGGTAGTCACTGGCGCTGTGAACGCTGATCCTGCTTCAGTTGCCTTCGACGCTGCATCACGTGCAAAAGCAGAAGGATGTACTGTTCTGATTATCGATACTGCAGGACGCTTGCATACTAAGAGCAACCTTATGGATGAGTTGAGCAAGATTAGGCGAGTTGTTGAAAAAGTTACTCCCATCACCGAGACGCTCTTCGTTCTCGATGGGACGACTGGGCAAAATGGAATTACTCAAGCTCGAACTTTTTCTGAAAGCACGAATCTCACGGGAATCATCGTTACGAAGGTAGACGGATCAACGAAAGGTGGAATCGCTCTTGCGACGGAGCGCGAACTTGGAATTCCCATCAAATTTATTGGAACCGGGGAGTCGATTAATGACCTTAGCCCTTTCGACGCGGAGGGTTTCGTAGCCGCTCTTGTAACAGAGCCGTAACAGAAGTCGCCCTTCCTTCACCTTTAAGAAACTTTGAGCGTTCCCTGTGCGTAACAGAGGCGCGAGATTCTTCGCTCCATTCTCAGCGTCGAGATCTACCTCTCAATAGATGTACGAGGAACTATGGATCAAATTGTCATTAATACCGGCGATACAGCCTGGGTATTAGTTAGCTCTGCTCTCGTTCTGCTCATGACTCCGGGTCTTGCGTTTTTTTATGGTGGCATGGTTCGTGCGAAGAGCGCACTGAACATGATGATGATGTCGATGGTAACCATTGGCATCGTCAGCGTTCTCTGGGTTATTTACGGATTCAAACTTGCTTTCGGTTATGAAGCGAATTCGCCGTGGTACGGCTCCATCTCACTATCAGGTCTGGGCGATGCGGTAAATGCTCTCGCAAATAACGGTGGCGAGTATCCGATCCCACTCTTGGCATTCGCGACATTCCAATTGATGTTTGCAATTATTACGCCGGCTCTTATTTCTGGTGCAATTGCTGATCGTGCGCGCTTTGTAGCGTGGGGAATCTTTGTTGCAATATGGGTAACACTGGTTTATTTCCCAGTCGCTCACTGGGTATTTGCATTTGGAAATAAAGTCGGAGACACCATCACTGGGGCAGGATTCCTTGCCGCTCGCGGAGTTGAAGATTTTGCCGGTGGTACCGCCGTTCATATCAACGCCGGTGCGGCAGGTTTAGCTCTTGCCATCGTCTTAGGCAAGAGAATCGGTTGGCAGCGTTCACCGATGCGTCCACATTCCCTACCACTCGTGCTTCTTGGAGCAAGTTTGCTCTGGTTTGGATGGTTTGGATTTAATGCCGGTTCCGCACTTGGTGCAAATGCAATCGCAGGTCTTGCACTTCTTAATACTCAAGTTGCTGCAGGGGCTGCACTTCTCGGATGGATACTGGTGGAAAAAATTCGCGACGGACATCCAACTACGTTAGGAGCAGCATCAGGTGTTGTGGCCGGTCTGGTCGCAATCACTCCGGCCTGCGCATTCGTTGCTCCGTGGGCAGCGGTCGTCATCGGACTTATCGCAGGAGGCTTCTGTGCACTTGCAGTCGGACTCAAGTATCGATTTGGTTTTGATGACTCACTAGATGTCGTCGGCGTTCACTTCGTTGGCGGCGTCATTGGCTGCCTTTCGATTGGATTTTTCGGCAGCAGCGCAGTCAATTCATTGGGCCTTGATGGAATTTTCTACGGCGGCGGATTGGCACTTCTCGGCAAGCAAGCGCTAGGAGTCGTACTCGTCACCTTCTATTCCTTCTTCCTGACACTTCTGATTGGCTTTGCAATAGAGAAGACAATTGGATTTAGAGTGAAAAATGATGCAGAGCTCGTAGGTGTCGATCAAACTGAACATGCGGAGAGCGCTTATGAAATGGGCGGAATCCTTAAAGGAGGTCGTTAATCATGAAACTCATTACAGCGATTATTAAGCCAGGAAAACTGGACGATGTGAAAGCGGCGTTACGCGAAGCAGGCGTAACCGGCATGACCGTCTCGGAGGTATCTGGTGTTGGCAGACAAGGCGGCCACGTTGAGGTCTACCGCGGATCGGAATATCCGATTGACCTTCTTCAAAAGGTGCGCATTGAAATTCTCGCAAAGAAAGAGAATGTTGACGCACTTGTTGAGGTCATTGTCAAAAGCGCCTCAACAGGTTCGATTGGCGATGGAAAGATTTGGGTCACTCCGGTCGAACAAGTTGTGCGCGTTCGCACTGGAGAGAATGGAGAGAACGCTATTTAGTAGGCTCCCTCCGTGTTTGAGGGGCTTACAGAGAAGTTTTCTCGTGCTTTCTCCTCGTTACGAGGTAAAGGGCGAATCTCTGAGTCGGATATT
>RHAU01000081.1 GCA_010032125.1 Actinomycetota bacterium
AGTGCGATGACCGTTGCGTTTCGAGTCGCTGAACGCAGAGTGTTGAGCCAAATATCAGCCACCACAACTGGTTCACCAGAAGCTTCATTACTGTCACTATCTATATATGTGTAACCATCGGCAAGATCTGCAATTTCTTCAACGAGAGCCATATCTATAACCCAAATCTTTACGCCAGATGGTCGCTCAAAAAGTAGTTTGCCGAGCCTGCCCTTCGGAAGAATTTCTTCAGAGAGGATATTGTCGATGAATATGCCATTGGCGTTGCGATGGCTGATATCCGAGAGAGTAATGACAGTTGCGGCGTGGGTTGGCGCGGCACCGAAGATAAAAAACGAAATTACTAAAGAAAGAATTAAAGAGAGCGAACGTTTCACGATAGTAGCTCTTGAGAACGAGCAATCAATTTTCGTTCGTCTGGGTACGCGAGACGAGTAACGATTTCTTCAAGGGGGAACCAGCGAACATCGTCAACCTCACTTATTTGAGGAGTTATACGGCCGCCAGTTTCCTTAAATACAAAATGATGGACTGTTTTATGAATGCGCTTCCCTCCGGCCATAAACCAGAAGTCGATAACGCCAAGAGCACGATGAATCTGACATTCAATTCCGGTCTCTTCGTGGACTTCACGAACTGCAGCTTCTTCCGGAGATTCACCAGATTCGATATGACCTTTAGGAAGTGACCAGAGTAAGCGCTCACGTTTCTGATCTTTAATATCAATCCGACCGATGAGGAGTCCATTTTTCCCAGAACTATCAATAACGAGCCCGCCCGCGCTAATTTCGTCGACTCTTTTTGCATACGGTTGACGCTTCTTAACGTTCTTTGTAGATGTGTGTGGGCGCCTTGAAGATGAACTCGACTTACGTCGCCTTCGCTTCTTTCTTACATCCTCGCCGCCCGCACTTGGTGCCGGGGTCATGCCGAAAGCCTACTCGGTAGCCTTTGACACAATGGAGACGCCATTATCAGCAGCAAGTGAAATCGCACTTGCATCTATTCGTGATCGCGCCCCGACCGCATTTGAACTCGCTAAGAGATTCGCATCAGCGAATTTCACATTGGCCCTGGTTGGGGGCTCAGTTCGCGATGCGTTGCTTGGACGACTTGGTAATGATCTTGATTTCACCACAAATGCTCGCCCAGACGAAATAAAAAAGATTCTAAAAACTTTTGCCGACGATGTGTGGGAAGTTGGAATTAAGTTTGGAACCATCGCGGCACGCAAAGGCGAGAACACCATCGAAATTACAACGTATCGAAGCGAGAAATATGAAAGCAGTTCTAGAAATCCGGTAGTCGAGTTTGGTGATTCGATTGAGGGCGATCTCAAGCGCCGAGATTTTACGGTCAATGCAATGGCGATTGAATTAACCGGAGCATCACCAATTTTTATCGATCCACATGGTGGCGTAACTGATCTTTTAAAGAAAGAACTTCGAACTCCGGGCGCGGCCGAAGATTCATTTAACGACGATCCACTTCGAATGATGCGAGCAGCTCGTTTTGCATCACAACTTGGATTTTCAATTAATGCTGAAGTACTTGCTGCTATGAGAGCGCTTGCCGATCGACTCTCCATAATTTCTGCGGAACGTATTCGCGACGAATTTACAAAAATTATGCTCTCGAATAATCCACGCGTTGGTGTTACTACCCTTGTAGATACGGGGCTATGTGAGAAATTCTTACCTGAAATTCCACAATTGCGATTAGAAATTGATGAACATCACCATCATAAAGATGTGTATGAACACACACTCACCGTCGTTGAACAGTCAATGGCACTTGAAGAGAGAATCGGTGGACCAAACCTCATCTTGCGCCTGGCTGCTCTGATGCATGATGTTGGTAAACCAAAGACGCGCGCACTCATTCCAGGTGGTGGGGTTTCTTTTCACCACCACGAAGTTGTTGGCTCGCGAATGACAAAAGAGCGATTGCGCAAACTCCGTTTTGAACACAACATCGTTGACGATGTCTCAAAACTCGTCTTTTTACACCTACGGTTCCACGGATATGGCGGTGGAGAGTGGACCGACTCTGCAGTACGAAGGTATGTACGCGATGCCGATGAGTTACTTCAACTACTCCACGTTCTTACTCGCGCCGATTGCACCACGCGTAATCAAAAGAAGGCAGAACTCCTTGCAAAGAATTACGACCACCTTGAATCTCGAATCGCAGCTTTGATGGAGGAAGAAGAGTTACTGAAGATCAGACCCGATCTTGATGGACATGCAATTATGGAACTTCTGAAAATTTCAGCTGGTCCGATTGTGGGTAAGGCATACGAATTTCTTCTGGAGTTGCGGATTGAAGAGGGACCATTGGGGAAAGAGCGCGCAGAGGAAGAATTACTTAAGTGGTGGAAAGATAATCAGAATTAAAATGCTTCTTGCGCAACAAACCAATTCCAAAAACCAGATAAGTAAGAGCTATTAACAGAGGCAATGTCGAAGAGATTCCATCAGGCGGGAGTATTAGTGCGGCGATTATTGCTCCACTGACAATGCCGCCATTAACCATAACGTCATACACAGCAAAAACTCGACCTCGGTACTCATCTGCAATTTTTGATTGAACGAGCGCATCATTTGTTACTTTTACATTTTGTCCGGCTAGCCCGGTAAAGAATCCAGTTGCAAGAAGTACTACTTGACTTTGCGAAAGTGCAAGCACAAGCGGAAGAATTGCACTTGCGAGAAGTGAATAACGAATCCATGTGTGACGACCGAATCGAGCAACACCAAAGGGCGCTGTTAGCGCTCCAAGCATGATGCCCGCACCTGCAATAGTTATCGCAAGCGCAAAACCGCTAAGCCCCGCTTCGGGATCGGCTGGATTGTTATAGGTATTTCGATTAAGTAAAAGCGCCATCAAAGTAAG
>RHAU01000082.1 GCA_010032125.1 Actinomycetota bacterium
CGTCATCGGTAATCTTGTTTGGACCCCAAGGCGGCATCCATACCCAATTAATGCGAACATCGCTGACGAGATCTTGAAGCACAGATCTGGTTTGATCTTCGATGACATCTTGGAGCGGACATGCGGCAGACGTGAGCGTCATATCAAGAACTGCGACATTTCCATCTTCAACGGAGACGTCGTAAATGAGTCCCAAATCCACAACATTGATTCCGAGTTCTGGGTCGATGACATCCTTCATCGCTTCGGTGATATCTGCGATCTGCGCCTGAGAGCTCATCACTTCTCTTCCTTTGTCGTGGCTTGGACGATTGCATCTTTTGTTGCCATCCAACCCAAGAGCGCGCATTTTACCCGAGCTGGGAATTTTGCGACTCCAGCAAAGGCAACACCATCTTCAAGTCGATTTTCATCCCCACGGTCCGTTCCTTTGCTCTGGACCATGGTTTGAAATTCTTCAATCAACGCAACTGCTTCGGTAATTTCTCGACCTTTGAGCAGATCGGAGGCCACTGACGTACTCGCTTGGGAGATCGAACATCCAACGCCCTCCCACGTGATTGCATCGATGACGTTGCCATTCATGTGGAGATTGAGCGTAACTTCATCGCCACAACTTGTATTCACATGATGGACTTGAATGGTGGGATGAGGTTTTAAAGATTTGTTATGTGGGTGCTTATAGTGATCAAGAATCACTTCTTGATAGAGCGAATCTAGTTCCATCAACGCTCCAGAAAATAAGCACGAGCGCGTTCCACGCCACCAACGAGATCTTCCACGTCCTGAAGGTCGTTATACAGATAAAAAGAGGCACGAGTAGTTGCAACGGCGCCAAATCTTCGCATTAATGGCCACGCGCAGTGATGTCCGGTTCGAACCGCAATACCGTATTGATCTAGCGCTTGGCCCAAGTCATGAGGATGTATTCCTTTTACTTCAAATGAAATAACACCGCCGCGCATCGATACATCGGTAGGTCCGACAAACGTCAGTCCTGAAATCGAACGTAAGCCCTCAATAGCTCGTCGAGTCAGATCAATTTCGTGTTGGTGGATAGCATCGAGTCCAATATTGGTGAGGTAATCAATCGCCGCGCCCAGACCAACGGCTTGGGCCATGTTCGGTACGCCGGCCTCAAATCTCTTGGGTGCTGCAAGATAAGTTGCACTTTCCATCGTGACGTTCTCAATCATCGAACCACCGGTCAGAAATGGTGGCATCTCATCAAGCAGTTCTTGTCTACCCCAAAGAACACCAACTCCTGTCGGGCCGAGCATCTTGTGTCCAGAAAATGTTAAGAAATCCACGCCGAGATTTGCGACATCGACTTTAAAGTGGGGAACGGATTGGCAGGCATCAAGAAGTACGAGCGCGTTCACAGCATGTGCCGCTTTCACAATGGAATCGAGCGGATTGATAGTGCCAAGAACGTTGGATTGGTGAGTGATGGCAACTATACGAGTTTTCTTATTGATGATCGCGTCTAGATTCGAAAGATCGAGGCGCCCGTCATCATTAACGGAGAACCACCGCAATCTCGCTCCGGTTCGCCTGCAGAGTTCTTGCCATGGAATGAGGTTTGCATGATGTTCCATTTCGCTGACAACAATTTCATCGCCAGCTGCGATGTGGAACTTAGAACCGGGCTCTGCATTACTCAGCGAATAGGCGACCAGGTTGATGCTCTCTGTTGCAGATTTAGTAAATACAACTTCTTCGCTCGTTGCTCCTAAGAATTGTGCGACGCGTTCGCGAGCCCCTTCATAGAGTTCAGTCGCTTCTTCGGCCAACTGATGTGCACCTCGATGTGCAGCTGCATTATGTAAGGTGTAAAAGTCACGTTCGGCATCAAGGACGCTATTCGGTTTCTGTGATGTCGCAGCGCTATCAAGATAGACCAGACGATTATCGCCTCGGATCAGACGCCCAAAGATCGGGAAGTCTTTCTTGATGGAGGCGACGTTGATGGTCATAAATTAAATACGGAGACGACTACGCGTTTACGTATGCTGCATAACCCTTTTCTTCTAGTCGCTCAGCCAATTCTGCTCCACCTTCTTCGACGATTTTTCCGCCGGCAAAGACGTGGACGAAGTCGGGCTTGATGTACCGAAGAATGCGGGTGTAGTGCGTAATAAGCATTATTCCGAGATTCTGTTCGCTCTTCACTCTGTTGACTCCTTCGGAAACGATACGCAGGGCGTCCACATCAAGACCCGAATCGGTCTCATCGAGAATAGCAATCTTTGGCTTCAACAATTCCATCTGCAGAATTTCATGGCGCTTCTTCTCGCCGCCAGAGAAACCTTCGTTGACATTTCGCTCTGCAAATGCCGGATCCATAGCTAATTTCGACATCGCTTCTTTTACTTCCGTGACCCACGTTCTCACTTTTGGCGCCTCTCCCCTCAAGGAGGTCGCTGCAGTTCGGAGGAAGTTTGCGACGGATACGCCAGGAACTTCGACGGGATATTGCATCGCAAGGAAGAGCCCCGCTTTAGCACGCTCATCAACGCTCATTTCCAGAACATCTTGACCATCGAGAGTGACTGTTCCACCTGTCACGGTGTACTTCGGATGACCGGCAATGGAGTAAGCAAGTGTTGATTTTCCTGATCCGTTGGGACCCATGATTGCGTGCACTTCGCCAGAGTTAATGGTGAGGTCAACGCCACGAAGAATCTCGGTCATCCCTGATTCAGTCTCTACACCGACCTGGAGGTTCTTAATTACTAGTGATGACATCATCGTCCCCTTTATCTCTTCTTACTTCTCGGAAATAGTGACGGTATCTCCATCACGTTGTACTTCAAAAGT
>RHAU01000083.1 GCA_010032125.1 Actinomycetota bacterium
AGGATTGAATCAAATCCAAGAACGTAACGTGAAACGCTAAGGCAGAGCACGCCAAAAACCAGCGCAATGCCATTGATGACAAAGAAGAGTGTAATTTCACGTTGTGCGCCTGTGCGCTGTCTGTCTTTCCAAGTCCAATGCCGATTTCCAAAATATGCGACAAGGATCGAGATAACTCCTGAGATAACTGATGCGGTGAGAGGTTTACTTGAGAGTGGTGCATTCTTAAGATGAACCAAAGTATTAAAGCCACCAACACCGACGATGTATGCGACCAACCCGACGCTGAAAAACTTTCCGAGCTCATGGCGGATTCGGTATAGCCGTGAAATCACAGTTCTAGCCTAGGGAATCCTCGTTCTAAGCCTGGTTTTGACCCTCGTTAGTTGCCTCGCTTACTATCTGCCCCTCACCAGAGACTGCTGGTTTCGAAGACGAGAGTCATCGAAGTAAATGTCGAAAGACAACCCGCATAGGTTCGAGCGGAAGCCCCGCGCGTTTCTATGCGTCGGGGTTTTTTCATTTACTCCAGCGATCTGGCGGATGAGTAGAAAGGAAGCCAGATGGCTCGCCCTGAAAAGGCAACTGCTGTTGCAGAGCTGGTTGAAGATTTCAAATCAGCAGATGCAACCGTTGTTACCGAGTATCGCGGACTTACTGTTACCGCGATCAAAGAGCTACGCCGTTCACTTGGCTCAGAAACCAAGTACAAAGTAGCGAAGAACACGCTCGTCAAGATTGCTGCAAAGGAAGCGGGAGTTGATGTCGATGACTCACTTCTCGCTGGTCCAACTGCAATCGCTTTCGTAAAAGGCGATTCAGTAACTGCGGCAAAGAGCCTGAAGAACTTCCAGAAAGAGAATCCACTTCTTGTTATCAAGGGTGGAATCTTTGAAGGTAAGAAAGTAACCACAGCTGAAATCATGAAGCTCGCAGACCTCGAGTCTCGCGAAGTTCTCTTGGCCAAGCTGGCTGGTGCGATGAAGGCATCAATGGCAAAAGCAGCACGCGCATTTGATGCACTTCGTATCAAGAGAGAAGCAGAAGCTGGAGCGCCTGCAGTTGCAGAAGCACCAGTCGAAGCTGCCCCTGTTGCAGAAGCAGCTGCACCATCAGCTGAAGAGAACGCGTAAAGAAAGAGGAATAACACCATGGCAAAACTCACAACTGAAGACCTACTCGGTCAGTTCAAAGAGATGACTCTCGTTGAGCTTTCAGATTTCGTAAAGGCATTTGAAGAAGCATTCGATGTAACAGCTGCTGCACCAGTAGCAGTCGTTGCAGCCGGTGGCGCTGCTGCAGGTGGCGAAGCCGCTGCTGCACAAGATGAATTCACCGTCATCATCGAAGATGCTGGCTCACAGAAGATCGCCGTCATCAAGGAAGTACGTGCGCTCAACTCAAGCCTCGGCCTGAAGGAAGCGAAGGACCTTGTCGATGCAACTCCAGCAACTGTGCTTGAGAAGGCAGATAAGGCGACCGCAGATAAGGCGAAGGCAGCTCTCGAAGCAGCCGGCGCAAAGGTCAGCATCAAGTAGTAGATCCCACGCAAGGAGCCCCCGTATACCGGGGGCTTCTTCATTTTGACCCGGATTAGACACCGGCGTGTCGCCACGGCTATCCTGCCCCCTCGCACAAAATCCTAAGGTCAGGCATATAGCGGCTGAGGCCTTGCGTTCGCTGTGCGAAAAGTCCGAATAGATAAGTAGTGACGTAACTTTGGAAGGACGAAACTTGGCCGCGAAACAGAAATCAACAGCACCAGCCCGAATTTCTTTTGCCAAGATCCGCGAACCACAAGAAGTACCCAATCTCCTAGCTCTCCAGATCGAGAGTTTTGATTGGCTGCTCGGAAACGATGCATGGCGCGCGCGAGTTGGCAAGAATGAACGACCAGACCGTGGAGAGATTCCAAAACAATCTGGTCTTGAAGAAATTTTCGAAGAGATCTCACCGATCGAAGACTTCCAAGGTTCGATGTCGCTCTCATTCCGCGACCATCGATTCGAGCCACCGAAGTATTCGATTGCAGAATGTAAAGAGCGCGACATTACCTACGCTGCTCCACTCTTCGTCACCGCAGAATTCACCAACAACGTCACTGGTGAAATCAAATCCCAGACCGTCTTCATGGGTGATTTCCCATTAATGACTCCGCGCGGAACATTTGTCATCAACGGAACTGAGCGCGTTGTTGTTTCACAACTCGTCCGCTCACCTGGTGTCTACTTCGAACGCACCGTTGAGAAGACTTCTGATAAAGATATCTACACAACAAAAATCATCCCAAGCCGCGGCGCATGGTTGGAATTTGAAGTAGATAAGAAAGATTTTGTTGGCGTTCGAATCGACCGCAAGCGCAAACTTTCTGTCACCGTTTTCTTAAAGGCACTTGGTTGGACAAATGACCAAATTCTTGGCAAAAGTAGGCCGTTTTAAGCTCAATAAGAAGCTTGGAATCGAACTCGATCTATCGAAGAACCTTCTTTCGATCGAAGATATCGTCGGTGCTATTCGCTACTTAGTAGCGCTACATAAGGGCGAAGCGCTGATCGACCTCGGCAAGCAAGTTCGCGTCGAGACCGATGACATCGATCATTTTGGTAATCGTCGTCTTCGCACTGTGGGTGAATTGATTCAGAACCAAGTTCGCGTCGGTCTTGGTCGTATGGAGCGCGTTGTTCGCGAACGTATGACAACCCAAGATGTCGAAGCAATCACACCCCAGACATTGATCAACATCCGTCCGATTACTGCTGCGATAAAAGAGTTCTTCGGAACGTCGCAACTTTCGCAGTTCATGGATCAGACCAACCCGAT
>RHAU01000084.1 GCA_010032125.1 Actinomycetota bacterium
TACAGCGAGAAGTTGGCATAACTTTTATTTTTGTCACACATGACCAAGAAGAAGCGCTCACTATGAGTGACCGAATAGCCGTCTTTGATAAGGGAACTATTCAGCAGCTTGATAAACCGTCCGGGATATATGAAAGACCTGCCACGGAGTTTGTTGCAGGTTTCGTTGGAGTTTCGAACCTGATTTCGGGGGATGCCGCTCACCGTCTGTTCGGAAGATCTGGAGTATTTACGGTTCGGCCCGAGAAAATCTCTCTCAATCTCGATGGTGGCGGCGAAGGCGCTTCTGGAACAGTACGAGAAGTGGAGTATTTGGGACCAGTTACTCGCTTTTATGTCGATTTAGATGCCGGCACTCAGCTCGTAGTTCTTCGCCAAAATTATGATGAAAGTGCAACTTCAACCGAGAGCCTACGCGGACGCAAAGTGAATCTCTCTTGGAAAAAGGAGAGTGAGTACCAAGTTCGATAAATAGATTTTCTCATCTTGTCAGATGAGAAAGGTGAAAGAAGTTCTTTCACTGTGTCACACAATTTGTGTGGCAGTAAGGAGGAAAAGTGCACGTTACCAAGAGACGCACATTTGCGATTCTTGTTGCTGCTAGCGCTTTGATTCTCACTGGATGCTCGAGCTCTAGTGAGGACAGTTCTGGTGGCGCCTACGCTGGACCGGTTAAGGACACCCCGGGAACAATAAATGTTCTTGCCTGGCCAGGTTACGCAGAAGATGGATCGACAGATCCAAATGTTGACTGGGTAACTCCGTTTGAAAAAGCAACCGGATGTACTGTCAACGTCAAGACTTATGGAACTTCTGACGAAGCAGTTCAACTTATGCAGGCAGGCGGATATGACGTCGTCTCTGCTTCAGGTGATGCTTCTCTTCGTCTTATTTATGGTGGAGATCTACAGCCTGTAAATCTCAGCCTTATCCCCAACTATGCGGACATCTTTGATAACTTGAAGGACCGCCCTTGGAATACCGTTGATGGGAAGAACTACGGCGTTCCTCACGGTCGCGGTGCAAACGTCCTGCAATACACAATTGGAAAAGTAAATCCAGCACCGACTTCTTGGTCGGTTGTGTGGGAGCCAAATTCACCTGCTAAAGGAAAAATCACAGCGTATGACTCTGCAATTTATATTGCAGATGCTGCGGTGTACTTGATGGCAACCAAGCCAGAACTTGGCATTACCGATCCATATGCCCTCGATCAGACCCAATTTGATGCTGCAATGGCGCTGCTTGAACAGCAGAAACCACTAGTAGCCGAGTACTGGTCTGACTACACCAAATACATTGGTGCGGTCCAGAGCGGAAGCATCACTGTTGGAACTTCATGGCAGGTTATCGCTAACGTACTTAATGGCGAGAAATCGGTCGTTGGAGCAGTCAAGCCCGTTGAAGGCGCTACTGGTTGGTCTGACACATGGATGATTTCTTCAAAGACTGAAGCGATTGATTGCGCATACAAGTGGCTCAATCACATCATTTCGCCAGATGTAAATGCTCAAGCAGCAGAGTACTTCGGAGAAGCACCTGCTAACTCAAAGGCTTGCGCGCTAACTGCAAACAAGGATCACTGCGCCCTTTATCATGCAGAAGAGACTGATTACTGGTCGAACGTCTACTACTGGAAGACGCCGACTGAACAGTGCCTCGACGGACGTACTGATGTTAAGTGTGTTCCGTATGCAGAGTGGGTAAAAGCTTGGTCCAGCTTCCGAAATCAATAACGGGAGAAATTAAGTAAGGGACGAGCGCTCGAAAAAGGGGCGCTCGTCCTTCCCACAACTATGAAAAATGTGAAGCGGTTCTTCCAACAGAACATCTGGGCTCGTGTCTCTTTTTTACTGGCCTTGCCACTATCGTGGTTGTTGATTATTTATATAGGTTCACTCTTCGCACTTTTCATTACTTCAATCTGGAAAATTGACACATTCACTAGCAAGGTAATCCGAGAATTTACTCTTGAAAATTTCTTCGATGTATTTACAGATCGCGCTTACTTCAATGTAACTATTAGGACTCTCATGGTTGCAATTTCCGTGACCATAATCTGCGCAATTATTGCGATTCCAATGGCTTTCTTTATGGCGCGAATAGCTAAACCTCGTTCTCGGCCAATCCTCATCGCCCTCGTCATTACTCCACTATGGGCTTCATATCTTGTAAAGATTTATGCATGGAGAACCATGTTCTACCCAGAAAGCGGATTTCTCAATTGGCTGATTTCTCCGCTGGGTGGATCAAGTCCGGGATTTGGAATGTTAGCTGTCATCATCGGCCTTACATATCTCTGGCTTCCTTACATGGTGCTACCCATCTATGCAGGCATGGAAAAACTTCCAAACTCCATGCTTGATGCATCATCAGATCTAGGTGCAAAACCAGGAAGAACTTTCTTTAGGGTTATCTTGCCGATCACTTGGCCGGCCATAGTTGCCGGTTCGGTATTTACTTTTTCTCTAAGCATGGGCGATTACATAACGGTCCAAATTTTGGGTGGAACTTTCCAAATGTTAGGTAACGTCGTCTATCAAAACTTCTCACTCAATCTACCCTTCGCTGCCGCAGTCGCTCTCATCCCGGTAATTATCATGATGGTTTATTTAGCGGGGATACGAAGAACTGGAGCTCTGGAAAACCTATGAAGCTTTCCATTCCAGCAAAAGTGGTTCTTTGGAGTTTTATGCTTTTCGGATTTGCTTTCATCTATGTTCCGTTGACACTGGTTGTGATTAACTCATTTAACAAAAACACGTCATTTGCTTGGCCACCTACTGGGTTTACCACTCAATGGTGGCAGAAAGCCGCAGT
>RHAU01000085.1 GCA_010032125.1 Actinomycetota bacterium
AAACATCGATTAAATCCACACCAGAGCTCTTAAGAATTGCGGCGAGTCGAACCGAATCATCAATCGTCCAACCTCCATCAAGCCAATCGGTCGCAGAAATTCTCACAAAGAGCGGCATCGATTCTGGGATAGCTGCTCGAACTGCATCTGCTATTTCCACTATGAATCGAATTCTGTTTTCAAAACTTCCGCCGTACTCGTCGGCTCGAGTATTGGACAGGGGCGATAAAAATTGATGGATCAAATATCCATGAGCAGCATGAATTTCAACAAGATCAAATCCAACAGAAACGACACGCGTAGCCGCGGCGGCGAAGTTTGCAACTAAATCTTTGATTTCGGGAACTGTCAGCTCTCTCGGAGTTGGGTATTTTCCGCCGAAAGAAATTGCGCTCGGTGCAACACTTTCCCAACCTCCCTCTTCTTTGCTTGCCATGGGGTGATCACTCCACGGGGGAAGACATGAACCTTTTCGCCCTGCGTGAGCGAGTTGAATT
Source organism: Actinomycetota bacterium (assembly GCA_010032125.1). Taxonomy (GTDB): domain Bacteria; phylum Actinomycetota; class Actinomycetes; order Nanopelagicales; family Nanopelagicaceae; genus MAG-120802. Next base: position 498 of record RHAU01000085.1, read on the forward strand.
CCGATCTTGGTACCTTGAGAGTGAACAAAATCAACAATCGGTTTTAATCGTGCTGCTTGCTTGTCGTTCCATAATCCAAGACATTTTGTTGAGATACGCCCCTCTGGCGTGACTCCGGAGGCTTCCATCATGATTAAACCGGTTCCTCCAGTTGCAAATGATCCGATATGTACATCGTGCCACGACGAGGGAACTCCATCATCTGCTGAGTATTGGCACATCGGACTTACCCAGATGCGATTGGAAAAAGTCAGGCCGCGAAGAGTGAGAGGCGAGAAGAGCGCGCTGGACATAGCGTGAAGTCTAGTAAGGCGAATTACCCACATAAATAAGGCTTATTTGGGATAGTTCAGTCATGAAGCGGCGATTCTCGACGTTACGTGAATTCATGGCTAATGAGAGTTCGTCCGGCATCGTCCTTGCTGCTGCAGCGCTGCTTGGCATGGTTGTCGCTAACACCACGTTACGTTCAACGTATTTTGAAACACTTGATAAGAAATTCGTCTTAGATGTCGGTGCTTTTTATCTTTCATTAACGACCCAGAAATTCATCAATTACTTATTGATGACTCTCTTCTTCTTCGTAGTCGGACTAGAAATCAAAAATGAATTGGTATCAGGGCACCTCGCAAAATTTTCTGCAGCAATTACTCCGTTCATCGCCGCCCTGGGTGGAATGGCGATTCCTGCGCTTATCTATCTTGCAATCAGCGGTAATGAAGCTCCTGCGGGCTGGGCGGTTCCGGTTGCGACAGATATTGCATTAGCAGTCGGTTTAGTGACTCTGATGGGTTCGCGAGTCTCTCTTGCACTGAAGAGTTTCTTACTGGCGCTTGCAGTCATCGACGATATTGGCGCAATTTTGATTATTGCTTTTATCTATTCAACTGGAGTTATTTTTTCATGGCTTGCAGCGGCGGTTATAGCAATCGCTACTGCAGTTTTGCTGGCAAAGTTCAATGTTGGGCGAGGTTTCATTTACCTACTTGTGGGAGCAGTTCTCTGGTATAGCTTGTATCGAGCAGGGATTCATCCCACGTTAGCGGGTGTGATCATGGGGCTCATAGTTCCCTTTTCATTAGATTCCAAAATTCATACAGCCTCTTCATTCCTCGTAGTGCCACTCTTTGCCTTTGCAAATGCCGGAGTTGTGATTTCACATGAGAGTGTTCAGGCTGCTCTCAATTCCAAGGTCGCATGGGGAATTTTCTTTGGACTATTCATAGGAAAGCCGCTGGGCATCGTTTTCAGCACTCTTGCCGCCGCGAGGCTTCGCGTCGGGCAGATGCCAGAAGGAGCGAAAATTGCCTCACTCACAGCTACCGGGAGTGCGGCGGGGATTGGTTTTACCGTTGCAATTTTCTTGGCCCGGCTCGCTTTTGATGATGTAGCGATGCAAGAACTGGCGATTATTGCTGTGATTGCCGCGTCGCTAGCGAGCGGAATCGTGAGCGCGCTGCTTTACCGAACTACATCGCGTTTAACGAATTAGATTCCGGCAGCGTGCCCTTCGGCGCGTGGATCTGAACCGGCGATGAAAGTGCCATCGGGTGTCACTTCTAAGAGTTGAACTGCAGAACCGTGTCCGTAAGGTGGAAGTTCTTGCAGATCATGTCCGCGTTTTTTAAGTTCGGATTGGACTTCAAAGGAGACTCGATTCTCAACTTGTAGAACTCCATCGAAATTTTCTAGATCACTTGAGGAACCGGGTTTTGCCAAATGCTGCCATCGGGGCGCTTCTGCATTTTCTTGTGGATTCATTCCCAAGTCGATTGCATTGACGATGAGTTGAAAGTTTGTTTGGACCTGGATATTTGCGCCAGGCGTACCTCCAACAAGTGCGAGTGACCCATCGCGACGCGTTGCAATCCATGCATTGAGAGTATGTGCTGGACGTTTGCCTGGTGCAATCAGATTTGGTGAATTCTTATGTAGCGAAAATCCGGTGAGGCGATTGTTCATAATAATTCCAGTATCTGGAATTGCCCATGACGCTCCGAAGCCATGAAAAACGCTTTGAATCCATGACACTGCATTTCCATCACGGTCTGCCACCAGGAAATAGGTTGTGTCACTTCCCTCGGTCGGATAGCGCGAATGGGTTGTATTTGCTTGCCCCAGATCGATGCCGGCGCGTTTTTCGGCGATATAAGGTTCAGAGAGAATTTCTTCCAGATTTATATCAATATGTTCGGGGTCGCCAAGAATTCGATATCGATCTTCAAATGCAATTTTCTTTGCTTCAACCATGACATGAATCCGATCGGCTTCACTCATTTCTGCAAGATTAAAGCCGTCAGCGATGCGTAAT
>RHAU01000086.1 GCA_010032125.1 Actinomycetota bacterium
CGGACCGTTCCTTTTGTCAGCAAAGCGACAGGGGTTCAGGTTGCAAAGAGCGCGGCACTCATAGCAGCAGGGAAGAAGATTGATGAACTAGTCTCGATGGGCTTACTTCCTGAAACGTTACAAGCTGCGCCTCGTGGAGTTTCCGTTAAAGAAGCAGTACTTCCTTTTAACAGATTCCGACGCGTTGATGGAAAAGGTGTCGATTCGGTTCTTGGACCAGAGATGAAATCAACTGGAGAAGTGATGGGCGTTGCCCCAGATTTTGGAACGGCTTACGCAAAGAGTCAGATAGCGGCCTTCGGTCCCTTGCCACGCGATGGGAAAGTATTTGTTTCACTCTCTGATCGCGATAAAGAAGGGGCCATTGATTCGATTAAAGCACTCGTTGAGTTGGGTTTCATTGTTATGACAACTGAGGGAACACATAAGTTCCTCAAAGATCGCGGAATTGAAACGACTCTTATTCCGAAGCATTCGGAGCGAAATCGCGAGCGAGGAGAGAAGTCTGCGGTTGACCTCATCAATGAAGGCGCAATACAACTCGTTATTAATACTCCGCTGGGAAGAGGTGCCAGACGTGATGGTTGGTTGATTCGCTCTGCATCCGTCGCGCGTGGCATTTCATGTATCACGACCATTGCCGGTTTTAAGGCGGCTATTGAAGGAATCCGCGCCCTTCAAGGGAATGGATTGTCAATAAAATCAATACAAGAGTGGATCGCGTCGTGAAAACCATCAATCCCAAAGCCCAGCAGAGAGATGTTGAAGTCTTATCGAACAAAAAAGTTGGCGCTTACCACCATATCGTTTTGGCAGTTGGTGATTTAGCGATTGCTACTCGACCCGGGAACTTCGTGGCCATATCGGTCGGAGATGCAATGTCCAACACTATTTTGCGAAGAGCGTTCGCCATTTATAGGGCAAGTGATAGAGGTCAATACGGTGGCACTATTGAATTGGTTGTCGCGCCACACGGATTAGGGAGCCGTTGGCTCTGTGCGCGTCAGATTCACGATCGCGTCAACATCGTTGCGCCCTTAGGTACAAGTTTTGGAATACCGACCGAACCTGTCAACGCGCTTCTCGTTGGTGGTGGTTATGGAGCTGCGCCTCTCTTTGGACTTGCTGAAGTTTTGAAGTCACAAGGCTCACGCGTCGACATGATTCTTGGAGCATCGGTGGCCGGGAAAATCTATGCTCCACTTGAAGGAAAGCGTTCAGTAAATACAACGACGCTTACTACTGAAGATGGATCGACTGGAATTAAAGGTCGAGTCACGGATGTCATGCCAGCTCTTATCGAGAAACATAAGAGCGAGATTATTTATTCGTGCGGTCCCATGGCGATGTTAAATGCCGTAAATCAGATTGCCGAACAATTTCAATTGATGCATCAATGCGCCGTGGAGGAGTCCATGGCGTGTGGAATTGGGGTTTGTATGACCTGCGTCATTCCTCTCAAAGGCGATGATGGGCTAGTCCGCATGTCCCGAAGTTGTATTGACGGTCCTGTCGTCGATGGAAGTGCAGTCATCTGGGGCTCAGATCGCACGGTACCTGAAGGAACTTTAGGTAAATGAACGAAACTTTTAAGGCTTTCGACTTTCGAACCCGGTTTGGTTCGATAACTTTTCCTTCTCCAATATTCACCGCCAGCGGATGTGCGGGTTCAGGTAAAGAACTCTCGCAATTCTTTTCGCTAGATGAACTAGGAGCCATCGTCACGAAGTCGATTGCAGTCAAGCCGCGAAGTGGACGAGCCACTCCACGCATGGCGGAGACACCGTCGGGGATGCTTAATTCCATTGGGCTTCAAGGCCCCGGGATTGATCAATTTCTAGAGATAGATATTCCCTGGTTAATTTCCAGGAATGTACGCACCATAGTTTCCATTTCAGGTGAGACTGTCGAGGAATACGCCACATTAGCGAGAAAACTCCGCTCAGTTTCTGGGCTTTCCGGGATTGAAGTCAATATCTCTTGTCCCAATGTAGAGAATCGCGGGATGGTTTTTGCTTGTGACCCCATCGCTTCGCGGGAAGTCATTCAAGTAGTGCGGCGCAATCTTGGAAATGATCTTCCGATTATCGCCAAACTCTCGCCGGATGTTACCGATTTAGTTTCCATCGCACATGGTGTGGTTGATGCTGGCGCAAATGGTCTGGCGCTTATCAATACCTTGCTTGGAATGGTGATTGATATAGATGCACGACGACCGAAACTGGCGGGTAAGACAGGGGGATTATCTGGTCCTGCGATACGGCCCGTTGCAGTCCGCGCGATCTACCAAGTTCACGCCGCACTGCCACAGATTCCGATACTAGGTATGGGTGGAGTTGCTTCGGGACGTGACGCTCTTGAACTGATATTTGCTGGTGCAAGTGGTGTTTCGATCGGTACTGCCACTTTTGGTGATCCTGGCGCACCGCTTCGAATTAAACGAGAGCTAGAAATAGCGCTCAAGGAACGTGGTTTTTCATCATTCGCCGATGCCGTGGGTGCTGCACATGAATCCTGATTCACCCATAATTTTGGCGGTTGATACCAATGATTTAAATGCGGCAGCATCATTGATTACGAAGACTCAGGCGAGTGTTGGGGTTTACAAATTAGGTTTGGAGTTCTATTTAGCACATGGAAAGGCTGGGATAGATTTCTTGCGGAATGCTTGCGGCGATTTCAAGATATTTCTGGATTTGAAGTTGCATGACATTCCAAACACTGTCACAAAAGCGTGCGCTTCGGTTGCCCCGCTTCGTCCAACGATTCTTACTGTGCATGCTGCCGGTG
>RHAU01000087.1 GCA_010032125.1 Actinomycetota bacterium
TAACATTGAGCCCCCATTCTTCGGCTTCCGTTGGGTAGGCTGTAGTGCATTGTAAAATACTATACTTCAAACCATGACTTTTAAGCAAATTCACAGCCTTATCTAATTCTACCCAATTACTCATACCTGATGAAAGAATAACCTCTTTGCCTGTTTTGGCAATGCGTTCTAACATTAACAAATTAGTTACTTCTCCTGAACCAATTTTATATTTTTTTATACCAATTGATTCCAACAGCTCTACTGCATAAACAGAAAAAGGTGAAGAAAGAAATTCCATTCCGGCTTCTTCACAATGAGTCTTTATTCCGTCCCACTGTTCTGGGGTAAATTCCATTCGTTTCCAATAATCGAAACGATTCTTGTCTTCATAACTAAATTTTACCCTAAACGGCTCAAGATGACTACTTTCAGCATGGGCGATATGGGTTTGAAACTTTACTGCATTAACCCCAGTATGCTTTAATGCATCAATATATGAATGAAGGATACCTAAACTACCTTCATGTGCTTGGCCTATTTCTGCAATACAATACACTACTTAATCTTTTTTATAAAATCTTCTATAGTTACATCAACTGAATAAATAGTATTGTATGTATTGAAAGAATTTATGCGAATTTGCTTGAGAAAATCGCGGCAAAGAAATTGCATCCAACAACATCGCTGGTCCGTCGAAGCTCGCTTGAAGATGTCTTTTTACGTTTGACCGGAAGATCGCTGATTGAATGAACTCTGGTATTGAAGTTTCCAAACTTCGATCAATCGGTGCTCTCTACATAGCCGAACACCGCCTTCGATCAATGTGGAAGTGGCGCGGCATCATTACTGCCGTTGCCATCGGTAATCCACTTTTCTATTTGATTTCTATCGGTGTTGGGGTCGGAGTACTTGTTTCCCAAAACTCAGGTACTAGTGGAACTGGTGGTGTTGAGTATCTGGTTTTTCTAGCCCCAGCTCTCCTAGCTACCACATCCATCACAGGCGCCATGGATGAAGTTCTCTTTCCAACCATTGATGGTTTCAAGTGGCGCAAGACTTTTTTTGCGATGAATGCGACGCCGATTACCGGGCCACAAATCGCACTTGGCCTCTTCCTTGCCGCGATGGTCCGAGTCACCTATGCAGTCGTTCTCTATTGGGCGCTTCTCGTCGCATTTGGCGTCATGACGCTCTCCGATTCGTGGCGAGTCATTCCTCTCATGATCTTCGCTGGCGCCGCTTTTGGCTCATTCATGCTGGGAATTACCGCAGGTGTGAAGAATGATGATTATTACTTTGCAGTGCTTGGTCGTCTCGTGATTGCACCACTATTTCTCTTCTCTGGAACGTTCTTTCCACTTACAACTATGCCGATTTTCTTGCAACCGATTGGTTGGGTTTCACCACTCTGGCATGCAACTGAATTAGGGCGACATTTCTCGTATGGGTACCCCATCTCAACAGATGTCATTGTTCTTCACTTCGCCTATCTGATTTCTCTCACCGTGATTGGTTTTCTCCTAACTCGTAAGAGATTTACCGCAAGGTTGCTGACATGAGATCCGCAGTCGAAATTGCAGACGCACGTGCGAATCGAGTTGGTCACCAAATTTATGCCGGAAGATCTCGCGCCGTCATCGAACGCGCGTCAATCGCGCTTCGTCGTTCAACATGGGTTCCTATAGCGACGGGATTTATCGAACCCGTTTTATATCTCTTTGCATTTGGATATGGAATGGGAAAATTAATCGGTGATATTCAAACTCCGTTTGGATTATTGAGCTACACCGCTTTCATTGCACCTGGATTGCTTGCGACGAGTGCGATGAATGGCGCAATTTATGATTCAACGTGGAATGTTTTCTTTAAGTTGCATGAAAGTAAGTTGTATCAAGGAATGCTTGCAACACCGCTTGGTCCACTCGATGTTGCGCTCGGTGAAATGATCTGGGCACTGCTTCGCGGCCTGACATACGCCACGGCATTTCTTATGATCGCCGCACCTTTGGGCTTAGTGCCCGGATTTGGCTCTGTTTTGGCCATTCCCACCGCGGTCCTGATTGCCTTTGCTTTTGCCTCATTTGGAATGGCGATTACTTCCTATTTCAATTCATATCATCAGATGGGTTTGATAAACCTTGTACTACTCCCGCTCTTCTTATTTTCTGGATCGCTTTATCCCATTTCTGTCTATCCAGATTGGTTGGAATTTATTATTAAATTACTCCCGACGTGGCATGGAATTGAATTAGTGCGTTCTATTTGGTTTGGTTCATTTAATTTCGCGTTATTCACGCATTTTGTGTATTTCCTGATAATGATCTGTATAGGAGTATTTTTTACAACGCGAAGACTTCGTAACTTATTTATGCGGTAATTACGCATAAACGTACGCATACGACACACCTCTTGACTAACCCCCCGGGGGTAGGAGTACCCTCCCGTTAGCAATTAATTCAGTAAGGAGTGTGGTACCAACAAATCGGTTCTTATGAACCGTATTTGGGAAGTCCCAATCTCCCATGTTTAATACAACGCATCACCCCGAAACTTTCCGGACAACTCCGAATAAATTTAAACCTGTCCCCGAATCACGTATTCAAGAATTACTTGAAAGCGAGCGAGAGAAATTCTCTAAGAAAGCTCCGCAATCCGGAATTGAAAATGCGCGCGCATCATCGGTAACACCTCTCGGCGTCGCTTCAAGTTTCCAACATTGGGATCCGTATCCAATTTCGATTGTCTCCGCTAAAGGTGCGTGGATGAAAGATGTTGATGGACGCGACATGCTCGATCTCTCAATGGGA
>RHAU01000088.1 GCA_010032125.1 Actinomycetota bacterium
GGAGATGATGCAAATGCTCCGATTGTTACCTGTGATCGCGAGGGAACTTCTCGTTTTATTCTCGCTCCGGCACAAGTTGTGGGTAGTGATATCAAAGGCGCGCAAGCAGCAATCGATCAACAAAACGCTTCCGGTTGGTTTGTTTCACTTACTTTTACCGGGGACGGTGCTAAGAAATTCGGAACTCTTACGCAAAGCGTGGTAGATCTCCCAACTCCGCAAAATCAAGTCGCAATTGTTTTGGATGGCGTTGTTGTGTCAGCTCCGAGAATTAATGAAGCGATTCTTGGTGGTCAAGCGCAGATAACAGGAAATTTCACCCAAGTTGAGTCTCAGGATTTGGCAAACGTTCTTAAATACGGCTCACTTCCTCTTGCTTTTGATCGTGGTGAGGTCCAGCAAGTCTCACCGACGCTCGGTCAGGATCAATTCCATGCCGGTTTATTAGCTGGTGGATTGGGCTTGCTTCTTGTCGTGTTGTACTCACTTTTCTACTATCGAGGCCTTGGTATTGTCGTTATTGGATCTCTGGCGCTCGCTGCAGCCCATGTTTTCCTTAGTTTCTTCCTATTATCGAAGTGGGTTGGCTTCACTCTCACTCTTGCGGGAATCGCAGGAACAATCGTCGCTATTGGTGTTACGGCCGACTCATTCATTGTCTATTTCGAACGAATTCGCGATGAAATGCGCGAAGGCCGTCCATTCCGAGTGGCTGCTGAAAGTGGCTGGACACGTGCTCGTCGAACGATTGTTGTTGCCGACCTTGTATCTGGGATATCGGCGGTCGTTCTTTATGTTGTATCGGTGGGAAGTGTTCGCGGATTTGCATTTACGCTCGGCCTAACAACAATCATTGACCTCATCATCATTTTCTATTTCACCAAGCCACTTGTTTCTCTCCTTGCGAAAGTGAAGTTCTTTCAGAGTGGTTCTACATTCTCTGGACTTTCGCCCAAGAGCATTGGCATGCAGAACGCTGTCACAGCAGGGGAGGCGTAATCCATGGCAAAGTTCTCAGGTTTAGGTGGTCGCCTTTATCGAGGCGAAACTTCTCTCAACATCATCGAGGCGCGCAAGAAGTGGTATCTGCTATCAGCCTTTTTCATCTTAATTTCAATGGCCTCACTTGGCATCAAGGGCTTGGCGCTGGGCATCGAATTCAAAGGTGGATCTTCGTTTTCTGTTACTTCTCAAAATCGATCTATTGAGTCTGCTCGAGCTGCCGTTGCTGAAGCTGGATATGTTGGCGAACCCATCGTCCAAACAGTCGGCTCTGAGAAAATCAAGATTCAAACCGGGGTACTGGATGCTGCACAATCCAATGCAATTCAAGATTCGCTGGCTAAGACATTCGGCGTGACAGTGGAAAGTATCGACGTTCAAAATATCGGTCCGTCGTGGGGCGAAGAAATTTCCAAAAAAGCGCTCCAGGGACTTATTGCATTTCTCATCATCATCATGATTTATCTGGCGCTCACCTTTGAGCCGAAGATGGCGATTGCTGCAATAGTCGCCGTTATTCATGACGTATTCATCACCGTTGGTATCTACGCGCTTGTAGGTTTTGAGGTGACTCCGTCCACCGTTATTGGATTCTTAACAATTCTCAATTTTTATAGCGGCACCGATTCTTGCAGCGTTGCGCGAGAGAGAACCGGCTATCAAAGCGCTCAATCAGCGGGTTCTAGCAAAGGGCGGCGGAGTTACTCCAACCCCTTCAAGGAATCAGAAGAAGAAGTTCAAAAAGCGCTGAAGTAACCTAGGCGCATGAACGCCCTGATTGCGCCGATTGCAGCACGTCTGCGTGAAGGTAATTCATCGAGCGATTTCGCTCTCGTCGAACGAGCCTTCTTGCGCGCCGAGGAAGTTCACCGAGGGCAACTACGAAAAAGTGGCGACCCGTACATAACCCACCCCGTTGCCGTTGCTGAAATCCTTTTGGAGTTTGGTCTTGATGCGACAACGTTAGCCGCCGCTCTATTGCATGACACTGTTGAAGATACATCGTTTACTATTGAAAAATTGCGAACTGAATTCGGTGATGAGGTTGCCACTCTCGTTGACGGCGTTACTAAGTTGGATCGGTTGACTTACGGTCCAACGGCAGAGGCTGAAACGGTCCGCAAGATGGTCGTTGCCATGGCCAAGGACATACGCGTGCTTGTCATCAAACTCGCAGATCGGCTTCATAACGCACGTACGTGGCAATTCGTGGAACCCGAGGCTTCGTCGCGTAAGGCCGAGGAAACACTGGAGATTTACGCGCCTCTCGCACATCGACTTGGAATGAATGCTGTGAAGTGGGAACTCGAAGATCTTTCATTCAAATTCTCGCAGCCAAAGAAGTTCGAAGAGATTGAACGTCTCGTGGCTGAACGTTCTCCTTCCAGGGAGAAATTGACCGGCGAATTTGTGGATGCCGTCGAAAAAGATCTTGAAGCGGAGAAAATCAACGCCCAAGTAACTGGTAGACAAAAACATATGTGGAGCATTTACCAGAAAATGGTGACTAGAGGTCGAGAATTTAATGACATTTACGATCTGGTTGGCATACGCGTTTTAGTAGATGATGTCCGCGATTGTTACGCCGTCCTTGGCTCTATTCACGCGCGATGGAATCCAATTCCCGGTCGATTTAAAGATTACATTGCGATGCCAAAGTTCAATTTATATCAATCGCTACACACGACTGTTATCGGCCCCAACGGTAAAGCAGTGGAGATTCAAATC
>RHAU01000089.1 GCA_010032125.1 Actinomycetota bacterium
AGTTCATCGAGAACTCGTTGGGCTAGATCTCCTGTTGCAAGGGCACGAGCGGCATCGTGAACCAGCACATATTCAACGCTTGGCGAAAGGGATTTGATGGCCAGATTGACCGAGTCGCTTCGAAGAACGCCTCCCGTAATGACCTTTGCACTTTCACCAACAATGGCGCGAAATTGCGATTCGAAACCACTCGGTGCAGTTATGACAATCTCATCAACGACTGGCGATAGCGCAGTGAATGCGCGTTCAACAAGTGAAATTCCGTCGAGTTGAATCAGCGCTTTCGGAAGATCGGCTCCAAGTCGATGTCCCATACCCGCGCCAGCAATAATTGCAGCGCTCTTCGGTGATGGGCTCATAAGGAGAGCCGATTAAGAGGCGAGCACCTCGTCGAGGATTGATTCTGCTTTTGCCTCATCAGTGTTTTCTGCGAGTGCAAGTTCTGAAATCAAAATCGAACGTGCTTTAGCGAGCATGCGCTTTTCGCCTGCTGAAAGTCCACGATCAAGATCGCGGCGATAAAGATCGCGAACAACTTCAGCGACTTTGATGACATCTCCAGATGCCAACTTCTCAAGATTTGCTTTGTAGCGACGTGACCAATTCGTTGGTTCTTCTGTGTATGGCTGGCGCAACACACCAAAGACTCGCTCGAGACCGTTGGAGTCAACAACATCACGAACGCCGACAAGATCGACATTCTCTGCTGGAACTCTTACGGTGAGATCGCCTTGAGCGACCTTTAATACGAGGTAGATCTTTTCTTCGCCTTTGATGGTCCGGGTCTCAATTGCTTCGATGAGAGCCGCTCCGTGATGGGGATAAACAACGGTTTCGCCGACCTTAAATGACATTGAATTGATTGCCTTTCGCTAGGCGCCAATTTTATCAGAGATGTCACTCACTAGAAAACCCGCGATAGTGGGCGTAAAACAATGGTTTTCTGCCATTATTCGCCAATGATTTCACGGCGGCTCTCCATCGGATTAGTTGCATCATCGTTGCTCTTGACAGGATGCGCTTCTGGTGGTCAAGCCCCAACCCGAAATATCAAGCAAGTGACAGACGGCGTTGAAAAAGACGCTGGCGATCTCAAGATTAGGAATGTGAAAATCGTCGTATTGCCGGACGGTTCTGGCACATTGGTTGGATTTATCGTCAACCATAGTGAAGAGATTGATCAACTTGCAGGAATCTTCATTAACGGACAGCAAGCAGAACTCGCGCCTACTGCGCCACTCGCTAAGAATGTTCCACTTATTTTTGAAGGTGAGTCAGCAAATGCGAAAGCCAAAGTCGCCCAACTCGGTGCGATTGCCGGAACCCGAGTACCTGTTGATCTTTATTTTGCGAAAGCCGGAAAAGTTCGACTCGATACTTTGATCGTCGACAATACCGGGATTTACAGCTCCATCTTGTAACCAAGACCACGAACGGTCTGGATTATCTTTGGATTTGCCGGATCTGCTTCGATTTTTGCTCGCAACCTCTTCACGTGAACATCAAGAGTCTTGGTATCACCAACATAATCACTACCCCACACGCGATCGATGAGTTGCATGCGAGTCAGCACACGTCCGGCATTACGCATCAAAAACTCCAAAAGTTCAAATTCCTTGAGTGGGAGCGAGAGCGGAATTCCATTCATTGATACTTGATGGCGATCGATATCCATGCGGATTCCGTTCACCGTCAATGTTCCAGAATCCGTCGCTCCACCTTCGTCACCATTTCTTCGAAGTACAGCCCGAATTCGAGCAATTAATTCGCGTGAAGAATATGGCTTAGTTACATAATCATCGGCACCGATTTCAAGACCTACGACTTTATCGACTTCAGAATCCTTTGCGGTCAACATAATGATGGGAACTTTGGATTTGGATCGAACTTGTCTACAAACTTCGGTTCCTGACACTTCAGGAATCATGAGATCAAGCAATATGAGATCGATTCCGCCCTGTTCGAACTTACGGAGCGCTTCCGTTCCGGTCGCCGCAGTCGTCACGCTGAATCCCTCTTTCCCAAGGAGAAACTCCAGTGCTTCAGAAAAAGAAATTTCATCTTCAACGATGAGGACTCGGGTCATGATTCATTTCCTTCGCTTTCGCTTCGGGCAATTGGTAATTGGAGCACAAAGGTGCTTCCAACCCCAAGCTTGCTCCATACCCGTACATCGCCACCATGATTGAGAGCGACATGTTTGACAATCGAAAGTCCCAATCCAGTTCCACCGGTAGCGCGAGAGCGTGCCGGATCAACTCGATAGAAACGTTCGAAAATTCTGTTGAGATCTTCTTCTGCTATTCCAATTCCTTGATCTGTCACCGAGATCTCTATCAGTCCATCAACGATCTTTGATTGAACTGAGACTTTCGTATTCTCTGGGCTGTAATTGATGGCATTTTCAATCAAGTTATGCACCGCCGCCACTAGTTGTTCCCTATCTCCAATAACGACGCCATTGTCACTCGTCGTTACTTCAACATTTACGCCGCGGGCTTCGGCGTTAACTTGACCTTGAATAACGGCATCTCGCATGATGTTATCAATGTCGACGGGAAGTGCCTTTGCCAGCGGGTCACTGCTTTGTAATCTCGAGAGGTCAATAATTTCCTGAACCAATTCTGAAAGCCTCTCTGCCTCTTGGTGCATCCTGGTTGCAAAGCGAA
>RHAU01000090.1 GCA_010032125.1 Actinomycetota bacterium
GGTGGAGCGCAACTTCTCGCAAGCGCACTTGATCGCGCTGCAGCCAACGGTCGATTAGCAACACTTATCGGGACAATCGCTGGCGACGATACTGTGCTTGCAATCTCGAAAAGTGCCAATGGCGGCAAATCTCTCTCCCAGCAACTGACAAATTTCATCAACGGTAACCAGAAAAGTATTTCGAAAGGAGTGCGCTAATGACATTGTGGGGTGGCAGATTCTCAGAAGGTCCTGCGGATTCAGTTTTTGCACTTTCCCGAAGTGTTCAATTCGATTGGCGACTCGCTCCTTACGACATCGCTTCATCTCTTGCCCATGTCCACGCACTTGAAGCCGGCTCAATCATTAATGCAAAAGTTGCTGCCTCATTGCGTGATGCATTAATAGAACTTCGAAAAGAAGTTCTTAGCGGAAAGTTTCAGCCTCATGCGACGGACGAAGATGTTCATTCAGCTTTGGAGCGCGGCTTGACGGAAAAACTCGGGGAGATTGGCGGTGCAATTCGTGCCGGTCGCTCACGCAATGACCAAGTGGCGACAGATCTCAAGCTCTATCTCATGGATAACATGCTGAAAATTGGAGCAGCGCTCGTCAAACTTCAAGAAGCGTTCATTGCACAATCATTGGAATATGTTGACGCTTATGCTCCTGGTTTCACTCACATACAACACGCTCAGCCAATTTCATTTGGTCAAGAACTTGCGAAGCATGCGGTCGCGTTAGAACGCGACCTATCTCGAATTAAGGATTGGTTCTCACGTACTAATCTCTCACCGCTTGGGTCGGGCGCGCTTGCAGGAACATCCCTTCCCATAAATCCGACAGAAAGCGCGGCGAGATTGGGCTTCGACGGGGTTGTCCCAAACAGCATCGATGCAGTTGCTGACCGAGACTTTGCCCTCGAAGCGCTTTCCATCATGGCGATCATCGGAGTTCACCTCTCACGTATAGGAGAGGAGTGGACGTTGTGGAGTAGTTCGGAATTCGGGTGGGCGAGCATTGATGATGCGTACGCAACCGGCTCATCCATCATGCCCCAGAAAAAGAATGCAGATGTCGCTGAATTAGCTCGAGGAAAAGCTGGCCGCTTTATTGGAAATCTGACTGCACTTCTCACCACCGTTAAAGGTTTGCCATTTTCCTACAATCGAGATCTTCAAGAGGATAAAGAAGTGATCTTCAGTTCTGTTGAGAATCTCTTGCTCTTACTTCCGCCACTGACAGGAATGGTACGGAGTCGCACCATCGAGCGTCAGAAAACAGCTCGAGACTTTGACGGCGCATAAGAAGGAGTTCGAGAAGTGGATTTCCCACGAGGAGAAACGCTTTTCGGGCATGATGACCCCATGACAAGTTCGCTTCTTGCCGATTTGGAATGGCGTAACTCAATCGCCCAGACCACAGATCGTGGCGAACTGTCGAACTACTTGGATAGTGGCTCGCGCTCTCTCTATCTAGGCATAGACCCAACTGCGCCAAGTATCCATCTCGGGAATTTGGTGGCGCTCACAGTTCTTCGGAGATTCCAATTAGCAGGACATCGTCCTATCGCCTTGGTTGGAGGTGCGACCGGACTTGTAGGTGATCCCAGCGGGCGCAATGCCGAGCGATCACTCAATGAGGTAGAGATAGTTGCCGAATGGGTCGATCGAATCCGAAAGCAACTCTCTGGATTCCTTGATTTTTCGGCGAAAAATGCAGCAATACTCGTTAATAATCTCGATTGGACTGCGCCAGTCTCTGCCATCCATTTCCTTCGTGACATCGGTAAACATTTCAGCGTCAATCAGATGTTGGCAAAAGAGTCCGTTTCGGCACGCCTTGAAGGTGGCGGAATTTCGTATACCGAGTTCTCCTACCAGGTTCTTCAATCTTTTGATTTTCTTGAACTCTTCCGACGACATGATTGTGCATTGCAAATCGGCGGAAGTGATCAATGGGGAAATATCGTCAGCGGCGTTGACCTCATTCGACGTGTTGAAGGAAAGAGTTCGTACGCTCTCACCATCCCGCTACTGGAAAAAGCGGATGGAACGAAATTTGGAAAGACCGCAGGTGGAGCAATCTGGCTCGATCCTTCGATGACATCGCCGTACGCTTTCTTTCAATTCTTTCTCAACTCTGATGATCGAGATGTCGAACAGCTCCTGAAAACCTTCTCCTTTAAGAAACGTGAGGAACTCGAAGAACTCTTTGAATCCCTCCGTAGTAACCCAGGAGCTCGTGAAGCCCATCGCGCTCTTGCTCGAGAAGTGACGACGTTAATTCACGGAGAGAGTGAAGCGCTCAAAGTTGAACAAGCGGCAAAAGCGCTCTTTGGCCAAGGCGAGATTCGAGATTTGGACCTTCCAACCCTCACCAGCGCACTTCAAGAATTGCCGCGAACCACGATTGGCAAAGGCGAAACATTCCCAACCTGGGTTGATCTCATTGCTGCAACTGGGGTCGTCGATTCCAAGTCCGCAGCGCGACGGATCGTCAAAGAGGGCGGCGCTTATCTCAACAACGAGAAGATTTCTGGTGAGGATTTCGCACCAAGTTCTGGAGATTTACTTCACGGCCGATTCCTTCTTCTTCGTAAAGGAAAACGAGATCTGGCCGCCGTCGAGGTTGAGGGATAACGCCCAAAAGCGGATTTGCCCCCCTGAAAAAACAGCGTTATTCTTTAC
>RHAU01000010.1 GCA_010032125.1 Actinomycetota bacterium
TATGTGTACTCTCCAAATGGCCAGGAAGTTCTCACACCAATTTGCTCAATGGCAAGTGAAAAGAAAAAGGTTATAAAAAAGTATCGAAGCGCAAATGAAGTTCCGTATGCGAAGAGTGCATGAAGCAGCATTGCCGCTGCAGCCCAATACACCGTTGCAATAGTTACTAGCCGAAGAATCTCACCGTCAAGAAGGGGATAGGAGATTTGCAGAGTGATTGCTATTGCAAGTACCGAGAAGAGGAGAATGTTTTGGGAAGGAGAGAGGCTTCGATGCGCTCGATGTCGCGGCCGGAAGTTTCGGATCGACATGCGGTAATTCTGCCCTACAGAGTTCCCTTCATCTCCGTAACTGCAAATCGAGCAAATAGCTCTTCTGCGTACCACTGTTCCCGGTGCGTCGCCGCAATCACTTCACGATGAGCCTGGCCACGGTAGGCAAATTCCTTGATAGAAGCAGGGTTCTCCCATAAGGAGAAGGTTCCTTGAAGCCCAATCGGCGCCTCTCCGATACCGATAGCAGCAATCAGACCAGGTGAATTTCTTAAACTCATTGTTACCGGTGGAACTGATCGCCAGAAGAGTGAATTCTTCCGCCACTTTATTCGTGCGCGAGTGATTGCAGCGACGTGACCGTTCCAGCTCTTGTCAGGTTGCGAAGTAAAAGGTGTCTTACCAGACCAACGTCCCTGAGACGCGATGGGATTGAGGGTTGCACTGAACTCTTCGAGTGAGTTCTCGCGCCACCGCTTTATCAATCGAGAATTGTGAAAATCTGAAAGAGCACTCTCTTCAATATTGACTATCAATCCCCACCGCCGCGAATCCGCGTCACGAGGAGTGAAAGTTTCACCTTTGCCGGTTCCGAGTAACTTCCAAAAAGAGATCTCTTTATTTCTTTGTAAAGGAATTCGGTTGAGCGCCATTTGCGTGACAGCCCATGGGATTCGAAGCGATGAAACTTTCCAGAAATAGATACGAATCATTTTCCGGCGGTCTTCTTAATCGCATCAACAACATCGATGGGGTTATCCCACATGGGAGCATGGCCTGTATTTGGATGAATGATCCACTTTGCGTGCGTCGGTGCGACAGAACGTTCTTGACATGTTGTGGCAGGAAGGGTTCGGTCTGTGTCACCAAAAATAATCGTGACCGGAATTGATTCTGGAATTGTTCCATCAAATCTTTTCATCAACATGCCATCCCAGGCCGGGTAGTAACCCGATGCTCCAGCCATCGCTAGCGTTGCATCGAGACACAATTCGTAACTGAAATCTCGCCACCGGGGGCTGACATCAAAGAAACCAAGCGCGCGTGCTTTTTCGAAGTGGAGTGCGGTCGGCGCAAGTTTGTATGTATATCTCGCCAAGAATCGAGCAATGGCTGTACCTGGATAACGCGCGTTGTAAGGGTTGAGCCACAAACCTGCCGGCGCAATCCCGGTCAGAGAGAGGATGCGATCGGGATACGTACTTGCCATTTCTAAACTAACCCAACCGCCAAGGGAGTTTCCAGCAAGATGAAATCGCTCAATTCCCTGTGCAGACATTTCGTCAAAGACGTTGAGCGCCAAACTGTGGGGATCCATGGGGCGCCCTGGAAGAAATGGCGTTTGGCCATGACCTGGAAGATCAACCGTGATGACGGTGAAATCGCTATTCAGAAGTGGTCGAATGGTTTTCCATGCGGTACTTGCAGACCCCATTCCGTGAATAAGAAGAAGCGGATCGCCGGTTCCAGAAATTTCAATATGCAGACGTTGCATCAATCTCCTACATTTGCTTGAGTTCCTGATGATGCTCGCAACAACTCAGCAAAAGTTGTCGGGAAAACTGCATGTGGGTGTCCCGCCGCGGCCCAAACTATCTCGTAATCTCCAAGCGCTTCATCAACGAGCGTGATTGCCGGCGGAGTGCTCCAACCAATCGGGGCAACTCCTCCAACAGAATAACCACTGACATTTTTCACGTAATCGGCATCAGCGCGGCCAAGTGATGCCACATTGAGTAGCTGGGAAACGCGATCAGTATCGACGCGATGTCTACCGGATGTAATAACCAGAAGCGGACGATTTTCCGGAAGTGTGAAGACTAAGGACGATGCAATCTGTCCAACTTCAATTCCAAGAGCGGAAGCAGCCTGCGCCGCAGTTCTTGCGCTTTCTGAGAGAACCGTTATCTGACCACTCATGCCTGCATCAATCATGGCGCGCTGAGCTCGTTGTACTGCAGCCTTTTCCAGGACACCTTCCATCGTCGTATTATTTCAAGAGCCAGGTCTCGACCAAAGTGAAAATCGCAATTCCAAAGACCAGAAGTGCAAATGCTCGTTTCAGTGTTTCCGATGAAACCTGTGAACTTCGATGCGATGCGAGGCGAGAGACAATCACTGCAACGACGGCCATGACAATGGGCACTTTCCAATCTACATCGCCCCAATGGCGATAATGTGCAAAAAAACCAGTAATCGTATTAATGGTGATGATGAAGAGCGACGTCCCGGCGGCTCGGGCAGGAGAAACGTTGTAGAAGAGAACCAGGATTGGAATGGCGAGGAAGCCGCCGCCGATTCCAAATAGTCCAGTCATCGCCCCAATGATCAGTGAAATCACGATCAGTGCCATCGGTGAAATGTGGCGCGAAGCATTGTTTTCAATGGGCTTGAGCAGCATTGACGTGCCAGCAGACATCAGAACAAATGCAAATCCCGTGAGAACAATACTTTCTGGAAGTTTCGGAAGTATGTAGGCACCGCCGAGATTGGTAATCAATCCAATTGACCAGATAACCAAACTTTCTTTGACGAGCACTTCGTTCTTTTTTAACTTAGGGATTACGCCAGAAAGCGCTGCGCTAAAGACGACTACAAGTGATGCAGTTGTCGCCTGGACGGGTGACATGCTAAAGCCATAGATAAGTATGGGAACGGTCACCATCGAACCGCCCGCTCCGACAAAACCAAGAACCGCTCCGATGAGTAACCCAGCAATCATGGCTAACCCAAGATCCATGGCGCCACGGTAGTGGCAAAGGAAAACCCCGCGGCATATCACCGCGGGGTTACCGAGAAAGTATTTCTTAGAGGTTAAAGAAACTATCTGTGATCGAAGGCCCGAAATCGGTGCCGCCGGTTGTTCCGACCCAGACAAAGATCATCAGCGCTGCGCCAGCAAGTGCGAGGTTTTTGAAGAAGTTAATAGTTTCACCCTGCTTTGCTTGCGGATCGCTGATGGTCCAGAAGTTATGCATCATGAATGCGGAGACTAAGCAGAAGATTGCAAGTAGTAGAGCACCAAGATCTGCATAGACGCCAAGTGCAATATAGAGACCGCCAATCATGATCATCAGGCCAGTGACAATGACGGCAAGCTTTGGCGCAGGCACTTTCTTAAATTGCGCATAGCCAGTCATTGCCTCGAGTTTGGTGAGATGGGCCAGGCCTGAGTTGATGAATATCAGCGCGAAAAGAACTCGGCCGATGATGAGCAGGATATCCATTGCTTCCTTTCCTTAGATTGTTGAAGGTTGAACTATTTTATTGAAATTTCAACTATCTTGGGTTTTGCTCATAGCGTGTCGGCATGAAAAAACCGCGCCCCACGTGAGCGGAGCGCGGTTTTTTCTACCTATCAGGAGTACCGACTAGGCGTTAGTCCTCACGATGCGGCCATCAGCTTTAGGAGTTTCGGTGACCTTACCGGCCGCCATATCTGCCTTTATGCCGTTGACCAAGATATCGAGAAGTAGCTGTCCGCTGAACTTCGCCATCGTTGGATTGAAGAAGCCAACATAGCCATCGCCACCATAAAGCATGAAGTCATTAGTGACGACGGTATACATCGTGCTGTCTTTCTTGATTGCAGTTCCATCGAGTTTTGTCACTGTTTGAATACGTGATCCAACAGCCTTTGAGGAATCGAATGTGAACTTGAAGCCAGAGATTTGTGGGAATCGACCTGCGGATGGATATTGCGAAACGCCGTTCTCCAACGCATCCCAGAGTTGCTGACCAGAGATCTTTGATGTTGCAATCGAGTTTCCGAACGGAAGAACAGAGATTGCATCTCCAAGAGTGACATCGAATGGACCGGTAACACCCGTTGCTGGACGCTTATACGTAGTGTTAACGACCTTGTATCCGGCTGCTGGAAATGTGTCACGCAAACCTCCACCGTTGGTGATTGCAAAGTCAGTCTTTGCGGCAGCGCGCATGAGATCGGCGAGGTAGTTACCCATCGGAGTTTCGCCCGATCTTTCAACGGCGGGGCTTCCACCACGTGGGAAGAGTGCAGAAACTGAACCAATCTTCACATCAAGTTTGGCAGTGAGTTGATCCTTGTACTTCTTCACCAGCGCTGCACCTGTTGCATCTGGAGCAATTCCAGCCATGCGAGCAACCGTCACGTTATCGACCCAAGTTCCAAAAACTTTCTTGGAAGTTGCATCCATACAAATTTGAACTCGGTTGTAGGAAACACCCGCATTTGCGACTTGCGCAATTACCGTATTTGGAATTCGAGCATTAGCGCCAGGTTTGATGGTGCTAAAGAGTTGGTGGCTATGACCGCCGAAAACGACTGCTGCGCCTTTGATTTGGGAGACCAAGTCGAGCAATCCGCCCTTTGCAGCACCGCCGCTGTTCTCAGCCCAACCTTCGTGAATCAGGGCAACGACGATATCTGCACCATCAGCTTTCGCATCTGCAATCGCTTTATTGACGCCGACGACCGAGCCGGAGATGAGAAGAGTCTTCTTTGCTCCGGATGCATCGGTGTAATCAAGGTTTCCTGGGAAGATAACTTCCGGAGTTTCCTTGGTATTCGCACCGACGATACCTACTTTGACGCCACCGCGGTCAACGATGACATAGCTCTTGGCGGCTTTAGCGCCAGACTTCAATGGATCAAGTGAGCTGTAATTTGAGGCAACCCATTGGAAATCAGATGCGCCGATGACTTTCTGCACGTGTGCGAGTGGTCGGTCGTGTTCGTGATTACCAAATGTCGAAGCATCAAACTTCATCAAGTTCATGGATTCGATGGTTGGCAACTCTTCGAATTCACTGGAGATTGCAGGCGCTGCACCAATGTTGTCACCCGATGAGAGAGTGAATGTCGCTGCAACTGCCGAACGGTCTTTTGCAAATGCCGATGTCAGTAGCGCAGTTCCAGCATTCGTTGAGGTTCCTTCGATTGCGCCATGGAAATCGCTGAGTTGCAATAACTGAACTCCGGTCAAATTCGAACGGCTTGCTTTCTCAAGATCTGCAGCGGTAAAAGTTTTGCTCCACTTTGCTGCTGCGGAGAATCCATATGCATTCACTGCTTGCACAGTGATTGTTGCACTTGTCTGTTCTTTCAAAACTGGAAGCGTTACTGCGCCAGATGTATTTGCAGGAACGACGAGAGGACATGATCCTTGGCCACCACTAATGACATAGTTTGTGACAGCAGGACTTGCAGTGACCGTTTGGAAACGGACCGTGATACCAGCGCTTGTGACATAAGCCCTGGTGATTGTCGGTGCGGAAGGAACTGAATAAGACTCTGCGGCAGTTCCTTGCGGGGAAGTGAGCACGACGAGAGCGGAGGTTGCAAGCACGAGGGAGCTGGCAACTGCGGTAAGTCGCATACGGAGGGAGGGAGCCTGGGTACGCGCTGAGTTCGTGTGTGTGATCACGGGCGGATACTTCCACGCCCGATGTGACCCCACGGTTGCCAATAGATAAAGACACGGTCACGAAATGGTGTCTTGCACCCTGTCGGTTCAGGTGGGTATCTTTCGAACAAATGTTCGAAAACCCTACCGATCGTCCAGAGATCTTCCTTGCCGGGGGAGAGCCCATCGAATTTACCTTCCGCGGCAGACGCTTTCGTATCCATGCCGTCCTCTCTTCATGGCGAGAGGCAGGTGGATGGTGGAACCGCGCTAGCGATGGTTTGTATCGCCCCGATGATGGTTCGCGGATTCTCTGGCGAGTAGAAGCCGCGCCAATTGGCACGATGGCGACCTTTGAGATTGAACGCGAAGAAGTAATCGATCCTTCACATCCAATCTGGCGAATCCGCCCCACATCTCGTTCTGCATGAGTTTGTTATGAGTTTTACCCATCTCCATCTTGCAAGTGGTTACTCATTTAAATATGGCACCACCCACCCAGAAGATCTTGTTGCGCGCGCTCATGAGTTAGGAATGAATGCACTTGCCCTCACCGATCGCGATGGCCTTGCCGGCGCAATTCGTTTTGTTCGTAGCTGTACAGATTATTCAATCAATCCAATTCTTGGCATTGATATCGAATCTGAAAATCAGACTCGAGTCGTATTGCTTGCAACTCCAGGCCAAGGTTGGAGCTCTCTTGTCAGATTGGTAAGTGCGTTAAAAGAAAGTGGAGCGCCAGCATCTCATTCCTTTTTCACAGCCCATTCCGACCTCACTTCTAATCTTCGGATTCTTTATGGACCGGATTCAAATATCGGCCGCGCACTTACATCTCGGCGATATGAAAAGGCTCTTGCTTTCTATAACCAATCGCGCGATTTATTTCTTGACCAAGGAATCGAATGTGTTTCACATCTTGTCTATGGCGATGGTCCGCGATCCACAACCCATGCAGCGCGGATGTTGGGTTTTGCTCGGGACAACGATTTACCGGCAATTCTCACCAACGCGGTGCGGATGAAGGCCCGTGAGGATGCGCCTATCGCAGATATTTTGGATGCGACTCGTCATCTCATGCCGCTACATAAGAAGATAGTGGAGCGGAGTAATGCTGAAGGTTTTTTAAAAAGTAGCGAAGAAATGGCCTCTTTGGCTGATGAGATTGCTCGGGCTGCGGGGGAGCGAAACTCCACGCTCTTATTACGAACCACGCATGAGTGGGCAGAGCGCTCGCTTCTCTCGCCGAGCGGGGATATCGGAGTTGGCTCTATCCATCTTCCTGAACCCGAAGTCGTTGGCGCTAAGAACCACGAAGCAATGACCCGCGATCTTCGAAATCGAACCTTTGCTGCCATCACCCATCGCTACGGCTCAGAGCGCAGCGATGTGCTCGAGAGAGTTGAGAAAGAACTCGCAATCATCGCGACTCTTGGTTACGAGTCATATTTCTTAACAGTTGCTGATGTTGTTCATCGCGCACGCGGTGCAGGAATTCGAGTTGCTGCTCGAGGAAGTGGCGCGGGGTCAATCGTCTGTTATCTCTTAGGAATATCCGGCGTGGAACCGCTATCGCTAGGTTTGTTGATGGAGCGATTCTGCTCACCATTACGTCGCGCTCTTCCTGATATCGATATTGATGTCGAATCAGCTCGTCGTCTTGAAATTTATGACCAGGTTTTTAACGCTTATGGAAAACGTGCCGCAACGGTTGCGATGGTTGATACCTATCGCGCTCGCCATGCGATTCGCGATGTTGGAGCGGCGCTTGCACTACCGCCGATGGAGATCGATCTCGTAGCTAAATCATTGCCACATATTCGAGCACGGAATATCAGCGCATCACTTACCAACCTTCCGGAGTTAAAGAATCTCAACCTTGATTCATCATTATGGAAGATGGCAATTCACCTTGCCGAACGCCTTGATGGTCTGCCGCGAAATCTTGCGATGCATCCTTGCGCCGTTGTCCTTTCTGATATCAGCCTCTATGACCGGGCACCGATTGAGATGAATGTCAGCGGCTATCCCATGGTCCAATGGGATAAAGATGATGTTGAGGCGATTGGTTTATTAAAACTCGACATACTCGGAGTGCGGATGCAATCCACTCTGGCGTATTCGATTACAGAGATTGAGCGAACGACAGGGGAGCGGATTGATCTTGATGCCATTCCACTCGATGATCAAGCGACCTTTGATCTGATTCAATCAACGCGCACTCTTGGGTTATTTCAGATTGAGAGTCCAGGACAGCGGGAGCTCGTTGGAAAATTTTCTCCTAGTAGTTTCAATGACTTGATTATTGATATCTCGCTCTTTCGACCCGGACCAGTCAAGAGCGACATGATTACGCCATTTCTTAATGCCAGACAGGGATGGAGCGGCCGGGAGATATTCCACCCCGATCTGCTGCCGATTCTTGATCAGACCGAGGGCGTCGTTGTCTTTCACGAACAGGTTATCGAGATCATCGCGACCCTTACCGGTATCACCCTTGCGCAAGCAGATGAGAAGCGAAGATCCCTTGGCGATAAAGAGGGACAGCAAGAAGTATGCGATTGGTTCTTTCCTGCAGCTATCGCTCGCGGCTATCCGCTCAATGTGGTCAATGAGATTTGGGATGTGCTCCGGGCTTTTGCTTCCTTCGGTTTCTGCAAAGCCCATGCTGCAGCTTTCGCACTACCTACCTATCAATCAGCATGGTTAAAAACCCACTATCCCGCCGCATTTCTCGCTGGTGTATTGACCCACGATCCGGGGATGTATCCGAAGCGACTCATACTTGATGAAGTTCGCCAGAGTGATATCGATATCGCACCACTGGATATCAATTCTTCAGACTCCATCTATCGAGTTGAGAAGAACGATGGACGTTATGCAATTCGCTTAGCCCTCAGCGATCTCTCTGGTGCAAGCGAACGAGAGATTCAATCAATCATCCACCACCGCCCCTATCTCGATCTGAGTGATTTCATCCATCGCAGCGGCGTCTCACGCCCCACGGCTGAAGCGATTCTTATGGTCGGTGGTTTTGATTCACTTCATCCCGAACTTAATCGTCGCGATCTCTTATTACATCTGATGGATATCTATCGCTGGTCTACATCGCATCGAACTGCCCACGGTTCACAACTCACCTTTGGTTTCACACCACCCTTATCTAAAAGCGGACTTCCTGATCTGCGCCGCGATGAACGAGTACGCCATGAAGTCACCCATCTTGGAATGGATGTCTCTCATCACATGATTGAGTTCTATTCCGATTTTCTTAATCAGATTGGCGCAGTTCGTTCATGTGATCTTCTCTCACATCGTTCAAAATCATCAGTCCTTGTTGCTGGCGTTAAAGTTGCTCTTCAAACACCACCTGTTCGTTCTGGAAAACGCGTGATGTTCTTAACCCTTGATGATGGTTATGGATGTAGCGATGCGACTTTCTTTGAAGATATGCAACGCTCGTGCGCAGAAACTCTCCGTAATTCATGGCTCTTATTAGTGCGCGGAGAGATTCGCCGTACTGGAGCACGTGGAATCTCACTTCGCGCTACTGGAGCATGGGAACTCTCAGCCGAATATGAGAAGTGGCGTAATCTCGCAGCCTGTGAGTGATCCCATGACAGAGCACGCAACGATCCTCCATGTTGATATGGATGCGTTCTATGCATCGGTCTCCGAACTCGACCACCCCGAATATCGCGGTAAACCATTAGTTGTAGGCGCAGGAGCCCGTGGCGTTGTGCTCTCAGCAAATTACGCGGCGCGAAAATTTGGCATCAGAGCAGCGATGCCTGTGGGTCGGGCGCAACGGATGGCGCCTCATGCAATCTTCATTCCACCAGACCACGATCGCTATGCCGAAGTATCAAGAAGAGTTATGGAGGTTTTCTTCGAATATACCCCGCTCGTGGAACCACTCTCACTCGATGAGGCTTTTCTTGATGTCACTGGCTCGCGTCGCCTCTTTGGGACAGGGCGAGAGATCGCCCAATCCATTCGAGAGCGGATTAAAAAACAAGAGCGAATCACATGTTCTGTTGGGATTGCCACCACTAAGTTCATTGCAAAACTTGCCTCAGGCCGCTGTAAACCAGATGGTTTACTTGAAATTGCTCACGATCGAGTTCTCACTTTTCTTCATCCATTACCCGTCAATGAAATATGGGGAGTCGGTCCGAAAACAAATGAAGAGTTGATACGACTGGGGTTACGCACAGTTGCCGACATCGCGCACACTCCGGTCGAGACTTTAAAACGGGCGCTCGGAGATAGCGCCGGAGTTTCGCTGTATGAACTTGCATGGGGGCGCGATTACCGCGATGTGACACCAGACGCTCCAGAGAAGAGCATTAGCGCCGCCGAGACTTTCGCTTTTGATATTGATGATAGGGAAGATATACATCGAGAATTATTGAGACTTTCGGAGCGAGCCACCTCTCGAATGAGAAAGCGTGGCCTTCGCGCTAAGACAATCGGCCTCAAAGTTAGATTTTCAGATTTCACAAATATCACTCGCTCCAAAACACTTGCATTACCCATCAATGGGACGCATGAAGTTTTTGATATCGCACGAGAGTTGTATGCCGCTCTTCGTTTGGATCGCGCCAGGATTCGATTACTAGGAATCTCTCTTGAGAATTTGGCCGACGAAAGTGGCGCTGTGGATCAACTACTTCTGGGTGAACGGGAGAAGGGCTGGCGAGAAGCGCAGCAAGCAATAGATCGGGCGATCGCTCGCTTTGGTCGAGGCTCCGTAACTCCGGCTCGCCTCATTGATGATTTAGAAAGGGAAGACACAGAACCTTCGCAGTGATGCGAGAGATATTCGACTTTCCCCAACTATTCGCCTCCGCTAGTGTGTGGTTATGCCGCTTTCCGACCACGAGAAACGCCTCCTCGATGAGATGGAGCGCGCTCTTGCTGCCGATGACCCCAAGCTCATCTCGGCATTTAGCGGAAAAAATCCACGACGTTCACGAGCGGTTGCAGGCTTTGCCCTCATCGTTCTCGGCATTTTCGTCCTCTTTGCAGGGCTGGTCTCACAGCTTCCGCCGCTTGGAATCGGCGGCTTTGTCATCTCCTTGATTGGAGCGGTTCTTGCAGTTTCCAACCTCGCTGGCCTCGTTAAGGGAGTAAAGGTCCCGGCGGCAGCGGGAAAGAAAGGTTCGAAGTGGAGCGCGCGATTTGAAGAGCGCTGGGATAAGCGCAATTTCTCTGAGTAAGTAACGCCTTCTCCCTGCCCGCTTTGGCGGGCTTTTTTTATGCCCAAACCCAACTCAACGATCGCTGCCGTCCAGTGGAGGGAGCGACTTTTTGCCATGCGAGGAAATGGAGGGGGGTGGTTGAAAATGGAGAGAAAGGGAGTAAAGTGGGGAATCACGCAGAACGGGGGTTCTGCAGCAGTTCGTAGGGGAGGTTTACGTGTTTCTCGGCACCCACGAACCTCGCCTTGATGACAAAGGCCGATTAATACTTCCCGCAAGATTTCGCGATGAATTAGCAAATGGTCTTGTCATAACAAAAGGACAAGAACGTTGCCTCTATGTATTTCCCAGTACTGAGTTCGCTCGAATAACAGAACAACTTCGACAAACACCACTGACTGCAAAAGCTGCACGTGACTACATGCGCGTCATGTTTGCCGGTGCACATGACGAGATTCCAGATAAACAAGGACGAGTAACTATCCCAAGCGGTTTACGTGAATACGCAGGTCTCGAAAAAGAATCCGTTGTTATTGGCGCAAATACCCGAGTCGAAATTTGGGATGCAAAGGCGTGG
>RHAU01000091.1 GCA_010032125.1 Actinomycetota bacterium
ATGCTTGATTGTTGAGCGAAATCCATTCCGCGTCATCAATGCCTACGAGAAAACTGCGAATCGGAATCGATGCGTCTAATTCTGGTATCGGATCACCAAGAGAGCGGCGCATCTGAATGACGGTTCGAGTGCGCGTAAAGCCATTACTCACCGCAATGTTCTTTGCTCCGGGCAGATCTCCATGTGACCAGAGTCGGAGCGAAGTTCCTGCTGTTCGAAGTAATTCTTTGATTAGTGAATTTCCGACGCCTTGGTTTCGAAAATCAGGATGGACGACAACTTCTGCACTCGGGCCTTCAACTTGATCTGTTAGGTCAAGGTGCGCGTACCCAACTATCTTTCCTTCGCGTTCTGCGATGAAGTGAGAATCTTCTTTATCGCCGCCATGTCGCAAGTGAAGAAGGACGTGTTCCGCAACTGGCGGTACTCCATCTCTATCTGCAGCGGCAGCGATTAATGAAAGTACGTCACTTTGTTGCGCCGAATTGAGATGTTCAAGTCGAGTTATCAAGAGCGTTGATCAATAGCATCGTGGGCATTTGTATTGAAGCGATAGCCGACGTTGCGAACTGTGCCGATAATAGATTCAAATTCGGTTCCGAGTTTTGAACGCAAACGTCGAATATGAACGTCGACAGTTCGGGTCCCGCCGAAGAAGTCATAACCCCAAATTTCCTGGAGAAGTTGAGAGCGAGTAAATACCCGCCCAGGATGTTGCGCTAAGTATTTGAGCAATTCAAATTCTTTATACGTTAAATCAAGTGAGCGGCCACGAATCTTTGCAGTGTAAGTCTTTTCATCAATAACAACTTCACCACTTCTAATTTCACCTGAGGTCGGGTCTGCTGCAATACGTTCTGCTTGTAGTTTGCCGATTGCAATTCGAATTCGCGCTTCAACTTCGGCAGGGCCGGCGCTATCGAGAATCACATCGTCTGCGCCCCATTCTGCAGTGATTGCAGATAAACCACCCTCCGTCGCAATAACAATTATCGGACATCCAGTTCCTGTGGTCACGATTAATTTCATGAGGGACTTTGCCGCGGGAAGATCACGGCGCGCATCGAGAAATACACAATCAACTTCCGGCGTATCGACAAGTACAGAAGCGAGTGCCGGCAAGATGCGAATCTGATGCTGAAGCAAACCAAGAGCAGGAAGAACTTCCGCGCTAGCGCCTTGGCTATTGGTCAGCAGGAGAATCCGTGACATAAGGATGGAAGAATACTGACGTGCAGAACTACCTTCCAATTCTCTTAATTTTTGCGCTCGCGACGACCTATGGGCTTTGGTATCAGAGTTCGCGCGGGCGAATTAAAGAAAAGAAGAGCGCACGTCCGGCGCTTACCGCCCATGATGTCGGTGAAGAATTTGGAAGCAGAGCAACTTTTGTTCAATTCTCATCCGCATTTTGCACACCATGTCGCGCAACTCGAGCTTTACTTACAGATATCACCGCTGATCTTTCTGATGTGAAATACATCGACATTGATGCGGAGAAAAATCTTGAACTGGTTCGAAAACTCGATATCCGATCAACCCCGACCACTCTTATTCTTAATGGAGCAGGTCAGGAAATTGGTCGTGCCGTGGGCGCTCCTAAGCGGGCAGAAATTCTGGCTACGTTAGGCGCGATTAGATAGTTGCAAATTCTTCGCAACTCGCGAAGAGGCCCAACCCACTTTATTCTCTGCCTGTGTTTTCACTCGGGCACCAGTTGTTTACAAAGCGCAGAGTCATCGATTACTGCCGCTTTGCTGGTCAGCTCTGTCTTGCGTAGTTATCGCTCATCCATAACTACGACAAGAAAGGTTCATCATGACAATCACCTCAGTTCTTACATTTTCAACCGACAGAAGTTCTGTACTTATCGATGCCCGCGGACCACGTTTCGGTGCGATCATCACAACCGTAGTACTTACTGCAGTTCTCGCACTTCAATCTCTGCCGCTATTGATCTGGCAACTTGGCGTCTTTGCACTTGGCGCTTTTCTCAGTCCACAGAAGACTCCTTATGCATTCCTTTATAAGAAGTTGGTGCGACCACGATTAAAGGGAGATGTGCCAACAGAAGATGTTCGACCGCCACAATTTGCACAGATCGTAGGATTTCTCTTTGCATTAGGTGGAACTATTGCGCTGTTATTAGGAAATGCTCTTGTTGCGACAATCATCATCGGATTCGCATTAGCAGCAGCATTTCTTAATGCCGCTTTTAATTTCTGCTTAGGTTGCGAGATGTATCTCTTGATTGCACGTTTCCGCGGCGCCCTTAAGCAGCGCACAAATGCCGAGGATTCATACAACTTGCCAAGCCTCTAGACTGAGCGGGTGGCAGAGCGAGCAAATCATGAATTGCGCGAGAAGGGCCTTCGCCTAACTCCGCAACGCGAATTGGTATTAAAAGCCGTTCGCGAACTTGGTCATGCCACCCCAGAAGAGGTTGCCGAACGGGTAAAGAAAACTCATCCCGGCATAAATCTCTCGACTGTCTATCGCAACCTGGAAACCCTTGAGAATGTTGGTCTAGTTCAACATACTCACTTGGGTCATGGCGGAGCGACATATCACGCTGCTGAAGAACTTACTCATCTACATCTTGTTTGCGGCAAATGCGGTTCCGTTGGTGATGCTCC
>RHAU01000092.1 GCA_010032125.1 Actinomycetota bacterium
CCCGTGTGATTGATGACGATATCAACGATGACTTTTAAACCCAGCGCATGAGCTTTAGCAACCATCGCTTTGAATTCTGCTTCAGTACCTAGATGCGGATCGATAGTTGTGAAATCGATTCCCCAATACCCGTGATAACCGCCGGAACCTGGCTGAACCCAGTTCTGAACGACGGGAGGTGTAATCCAAATCGATGTAAAGCCCAAAGATTTTATATATGGAAGTTTTTCGGTAAGGCCGGCGATATCTCCGCCATGCCAATACAAGGGATCAGTCGGCTCATAGCCACTCTTCAATAGTCCGCCACCAACAAAAGCTTCATCGTTTGCGGGATTTCCATTTGCAAAGCGATCGGTCATGACAAAGTAGATCGAATCATCTGCAAGCGCACCGCGATTTATTGCTTTAAACGTAGGCATATCTGCCGCCGTGCTCGAGGATGCTAGAAATGAAAGCGCTACAACGGTAATAATTGCTACAAACTTGGTTTTCACTTTAAGCGCCAGATTCCACTGACGGCTTTCTTTGAAGAAATCCGCAATTTCTTCCCGCTTTTCTCCGGGCCAAAAAGTGTTTCTGTTATCGAATATCCGAACTTACTTATGTCGATATTTTTTGCGACCCCTTTACGTGAGACGAAAACGAGAAGTGTCTCCTTCTTGGATTCGCGTAAGTAAGCAACAGAGTCTTTATCGATATCAATCCATCGAATGCCACCATTCATGAGCGCATCGCTCGTTTTTCGAAGTTGAATCAAGTCGATGTAGTTATAAAGTAAATCAACATTCCAACGATCGGGTCTATCCCATGGAATAGTCCGGCGACCATTCTCACCCCAATAACCTTCAAGACCAATCTCATCGCCTGCAAATACTGATGGAACACCGGGGTAAGTCATCAGAAGTGTCATGCCTGCGACATTTTTATCAACATCTTTTCCGACGATGGTCTGGAAACGGGCACGATCATGTGACCCCAGCAAGATCATGCTTGCGACAAGTGAACGCCACGGAATGCCACCAGCAAATTGGCGCATCATGGAAACCATGGCTTCTCCATCGATTTTTGGAAGCGGAGCAGGCATTCCAAAAGAATCTCGGATCTTTTTATCTCCAGAATTAATCCAATACCAAATTGGTTTAGTAAAACCGTTGTAATTCATAGTTCCATGCCAACCAAATCCATCAAGATCTTCTGCAAAGAAATCACCGTTCTCGGCAACAAGCCAGGTATCAGGATTTGTTTCTTCCATTGCATTACGCATGGATTGTGCTATCTCACGGTTGTAGTTGTTCCCGTAATAACGCCCAGTCATATTGCCGACGTCGATGCGCCAACCAGACATGCCAAAAGGCTCCCGTAACCAGCGTCGAACAATGGAATCTTGGTTCTCCCACATCAAACCGCGTAATTTCTTTGAGGTGAAATTTAATTTCGGCAACGACTTAACATTCCACCAACCGACATAGCCCCACTTACTTTTTGGGCTCCAATAGAAAAATTCTCGAGTATCGGAATTCGGATCACTCAATGCTTTTTGAATCCAAGGATGTCCAAGACCACAATGGTTCGTAGTCAGATCACTCATGACGCGTATACCTCGAGCCTGTGCCGCTTTTCGAAGCGAAATTAATGCTTCATCTCCCCCGAGTAATGGATCTGCTGTTTCAAATGATGAAGCGTCGTAACGATGGTTGCTTCGGCTGGCAAAGATCGGTGTGAAGTAAATAGATGTCACACCGATAGATGAAAGGTGATCTAACTTCTCCTCTACGCCGGTGAAATCTCCACCATAAAATTCCTGCCCGGTTTCGCGATTGTTGAGCGCCGGAATTTCATCCCACTGTCGTGGAATCGCCCACTCTGGAAGTTCACGCGATACACCTGACTTTGCAAATCGATCTGGAAAAATTTGGTAGAAGACCGCCTTGCTCAACCAGGCCGGAGCATCGTTTCTCGCCACTATCTTAAAATCAAAGTGATCGACGACGTCACTTTCGAAGACACCAACAGCATTAAGCCAGCGGAATTCCCGATCATCGCGAAGTAAGAATCGATAGTTGGTTGAAGGACTTACAATTTCAACCTTAACCTGCCACCAACTTTCAACTTTCGTATTTCTTACCTTCTTCATGGGATAGATAATGGGTTCGCCATCTTGAAGAATGCGGATGAAAAGTTTCCGTGCTGGATCTTTCTTTGGAACTCGGACACTTAATGTAACTTTTTCACCCAGCTGTGGCGCACGATTACTTACATATAACGCGCTTCCATCATGATGCGCAGTCAGCATGAATTAACCTTTAAGTGAACCGGCGGTAAGTCCCGATACAACGAACTTTTGCAGCCAGATGAAGAGAAGCATGACTGGAACCGTTGCTATTAATGCACCCGCAGCAAACGCTCCCCAATTTTCTTGGAATGAGGTTTCTATAAATTGTTGCATACCAACGGCCAAAGTAATGGAGCGCTGATTTCCACCGAGAATAACGGAAGTCAACAAGAACTCGTTCATAGTTCCGATAAATGAAAGCAACGCGACTACAGAAAGCATAGGAAGTGCGAGCGGCAAGATAATCCGTGTGTAGATCTGGCCATGTGATGCGCCATCA
>RHAU01000093.1 GCA_010032125.1 Actinomycetota bacterium
CACTTTCTAGTTCTGGACTTTCAACTCCTTCTGTTTATAAAGAATGTGATCGCCTTCGCGAAGGAATGGAAGTCGCGCATCCTCACGTCAACGATTCTTTACTTCAAGCACTAACAACGGGAGACCCACGTGCGGTAGGAGCGGTTCTCTCCAATGATTTGCAATCCGCTGCTTGCTCACTCAAACCTGCACTTCGTTTAATTCTTGATGTTGGAAAAGATTATGGAGCGCTCGGTGGAATCGTCTCGGGTTCTGGACCGACCGTTGCCTTTCTTGCCGAGAATGATGAACATGCTCTTGATCTCGTGGTTGCGCTCACTTCAAGTGGCGTGGTTGGCAATGTTCTTCGCGCACAAGGCCCGGTTCCAGGTGCTCGCGTTATTGAGAGCGCGTAATACCTAATAGAATTCAGGTTCCTCCATTGTGTAGTGGCTAGCACATGGGCCTTTGAAGCCCAGGGTCCAGGATCGATACCTGGTGGAGGAGCGATGTAAGAACCAGCAGATCGAAAGATTAGAATGAGCGCGCGACGAAAGGTGCCGAGTTGAGCCAGCTGGATCTCGCGATAGTCCTCGCTGCTGGCGAGGGAACCCGCATGAAGTCCACTCGCCCGAAAGTTCTCCACGAAATTGCTGGTCGTTCATTACTTGGACATGTCCTTCATGCACTGTCATCGCTTAGTTCAAAAGAAATCAGAGTCGTTGTTGGCTCCGGAAAAGATGACGTCATTGCTCATCTAAAAACAATCGCACCGAAAGTGCTCCCCATATTCCAGGAAGTTCGTGGTGGAACCGGTCACGCAGTCCGTATTGCCCTCAAAGATGCCGTTGCCTCAGGAACCGTGATTGTCTGCGCGGGGGATACACCACTTCTTACTGGCGCCTCACTTCAAGAATTTATTAAGGCCCATACCGAGAGCGGTGCCGCTGCAACAGTGCTGACGACGGAAATGCCAGACCCATATGGCTATGGCCGAATTATTCGTGACGGCGATGGTGCGATTCTCAAAATAGTAGAAGAAAAAGATGCAAGTGAATTTGAGAAGGAAGTCACTGAGATTAACTCCGGAGTCTTCCTCTTCGATCTGGCCGCTTTAACAAGCGCTCTCTCTCGCATCACAACCGCGAATGCGCAAAAAGAAGAGTACTTGACTGATGTGATTGGAATTCTTAAGTCAGATGGCAAAAAAGTTGCCGCGCATTGCATCGATGATTTCACAGAGATTCTCGGAATCAATGACCGTTCACAACTTTCAGAATGTGCTGCGCTGATGCGAGATCGAATCAATCATGCGCTGATGATGAGCGGAGTCTCTATTCAAGACCCTCTGACGACGTGGGTTGATGTCAATGTTGAGATTGATTCTGATGTCACTCTCATGATGGGAACTTCACTTTCCGGTGAAACTAAAGTCTCAACGGGTGCTGTGATTGGGCCGCGCACGACTTTGATCAATACAACCGTCGATAAGAGCGCTCACGTCATCGAATCTTTCTGCCGTGATGCAAAAATCGGAGCAAGCGCAGTCGTCGGTCCATACTCACATCTACGAAATGGAACCGTGCTTGCTGGTGAAAGTAAGGTCGGTTCTTTTGTCGAGATGAAGAATGCAACTCTGGGCACAGGATCAAAAGTTCCGCACTTGTCGTATGTTGGCGATGCGACGATTGGGGACGAGAGCAATATCGGTGCTGCAACAGTCTTTGTGAATTATGACGGTGTTGAGAAACACCACACCACCGTTGGTGACCATGTCAGGATTGGAAGCGATTCCATGTTGGTTGCTCCCGTCACTATCGGCGATGGTGCATATACGGCTGCCGGTTCTGTGATTACCGAAGATGTACCGCCGGGGGCTATGGGTATTGGAAGATCACGCCAAGTTAATATCCTTGGCTGGGTACTCCGTAAAAGGAAAGGCAGCACATCCGCTGCAGCAGCAGAGAAGAAAGGGATCCATGAGTAACGAGCTCCGTCTCAGTTCGGAAAAGCGGTTACGAATCTTCACTGGTCGCGGTTACCCAGAACTTGCCGAAGAAGTTGCTGCTGAACTTGGAGTTCCGATTACCCCAACTTCTGCTTACGATTTCGCAAACGGCGAAATCTTCATCCGATTTGAAGAGAGCGTTCGCGGTTGTGACGCCTTTGTTATCCAAAGTCATTGCGCTCCGATTAATCAACAGATCATGGAACAACTCATCATGGTTGATGCTCTGAAGCGAGCATCAGCTAAGCGAATTACTGTAATCGCACCGTTCTACGGATACGCTCGCCAAGATAAAAAGCATCGCGGCCGTGAACCCATTAGCGCTCGCTTGATGGCAGATCTCTTCAAAACTGCAGGTGCTGATCGTTTGATGACGGTGGATTTACATACCTCTCAGATTCAAGGATTCTTTGATGGCCCCGTTGATCACTTGTTTGCGCTGCCACTTCTTGCAAACTATGTTGGCTCAAAAGTAGATCGTTCACGATTAACGATAGTTTCACCAGATTCTGGTCGAGTCCGAGTAGCAGAACGTTGGAGCGATATCTTGGGCGGAACCCAGATCGCATTTATTCATAAGACGCGTGACCCTCGGGTTCCAAATGAAGCAGTCACCGGAAGAG
>RHAU01000094.1 GCA_010032125.1 Actinomycetota bacterium
AGGGAAAGACCCAGATGAGGTTTCCTCGATGTTTGATGGCGTCGCGCGCAGGTATGACATTGTCAATGATCTATTGAGTTTGGGTCAGACACGACGATGGCGTAAGAAAGTTGTCAGGATCATAAATCCTAAAAATGGTATGAGAATTTTGGACATTGCTGCCGGTCCCGGTTCATCAAGCCAACCTCTCTACGAAAGAGGTGCAGAAGTTATTGCTTTGGATTTTTCCGACGGAATGTTGGCGCAGGGAAGAAAGGCGCGTCCTTATCTAACTTTTGTCAAAGGAGATGCGCTCAATTTGCCGTTTCCTGATAATAGTTTCGATGTAACAACAATCTCTTTTGGAATTAGGAATACAAATGATTATGAAAAAGCACTGCGAGAGGCTCTTCGAGTAACCAAAGTTGGTGGACGGATGGTTGTAGTTGAGTTTTCATCACCAACATCAAAGTTTTTTAGAAATATCTATCTGAATTACCTCATGAAACTGTTGCCAAAAGTGGCGCGTATGACCTCTTCAAATCCAGCGGCGTATATCTATCTCGCCGAATCGATCCGTGCATGGCCGAATCAAACGGAATTCGCTTCAAAAATGAGGTCCAATGGTTGGGAATCTCCCACATGGGTCAATCTCACTGGTGGAGTTGTGGCAGTTCACACAGGTATCAAGGGCTCCTGATTTCGCTGGCTAATCAGCCCTCACTTAGGATTATGGGTTGTGAACCCCTATCTGCCGATTCTTGTTATTGGAGCAATAGGTTTCGGGTTCGCCGCGTTCTCCGTTGTTGCTGGCGCCCTAGCTGGACCAAAGCGTTATAACCGCGCGAAGTTAGATGCATATGAATGTGGAATAGAACCAAGTCCACAAGCACAAGGTGGCGGAAGATTCCCCATCAAATATTTTCTTACTGCGATGCTCTTCATCATTTTTGATATCGAAATTGTCTTTCTCTATCCATGGGCAGTTGCATATGACCAACTTGCGCTCTTTGGATTGATTGAGATGGCAATCTTCATACTCACTGTCTTTGTTGCATACACATATGTATGGCGACGTGGCGGATTGGAATGGGACTAGACGTGGGTATTGAAGAGAAACTTCCTTCGGGATTCTTACTAACAACGGTTGAGAAGTTGGCGGCGTATATGCGCCGAAATTCGCTCTGGCCGGCTACCTTCGGGTTGGCATGCTGCGCCATTGAAATGATGGCAATCGGTTCGGCACAGAAATATGACATTTCTCGTTTTGGCATGGAGGTTTTCCGCGCTTCGCCGCGTCAGGCAGATTTAATGATTGTCGCCGGCCGAGTCTCACAGAAGATGGCTCCAGTTGTACGACAAATTTACGATCAAATGTCCGAGCCCAAATGGGTTCTATCCATGGGTGCATGTGCTTCTTCAGGTGGAATGTTTAATAACTACGCGATTGTTCAAGGAGTCGACCACATCATTCCAGTTGATATTTATCTTCCGGGTTGTCCACCACGACCTGAAATGTTGATGGATGCAATTCTTAAACTTCATGAACAGATTAAAGATGAGAAGTTAGGCGTTAATCGAAAGAAAGTTATCGCGGAAGTTGAAAAAGCCGCTCTTGCGGCAACCCCCACCCATCAAATTCCCGCATTCGGAGCGAGCGAATGAGCGACGTGAATAAGGGAATGTTTGGTGCAACCGGTACTGGCGATACATCCGGTTATGGCGGATTGGTTCGCGTTAGTTCCAACCCTGGTTCTTCCGAACGCCCGTATGGCTCTTATTTTGATGAGGTCGCCGATGAACTTGAGAAAGCATTTCCTGATTTCAACGATGCTATTGAGAAAGTAATTGTCGATCGTGGCGAATTGACGCTCCACGTCAAGCGAGAGCGATTGTTCGATGTCGCAAAGACATTACGTGATAAAGATTCACTTCGATTTGAAGTGTGTCTTGGGGTTAGCGGTGTTCATTACCCAGAAGATAAAGGTCGCGAGTTACATGCGGTTTATCCATTGCTTTCCATGACGCATAATCGAAGAATTCGCCTTGAAGTTTCTGCTCCTGATTCGGATCCACACATTCCTTCACTCGTTGAAGTGTGGGCAGGAAATAATTGGCATGAACGCGAAACTTTCGACATGTTTGGAATTATTTTTGATGGGCATCCAGCTCTTACAAGAATCTTGATGCCAGATGATTGGCCCGGACATCCACAACGTAAGGACTATCCACTCGGCGGAATTCCTGTCGAATATATCGGCGCGACTACTCCTGCTCCGGATGAGAGGAGGTCCTATCGATGAGTACTTTTGCTTCATCGCGCGAAACAACAGAAGGTCGCATCTATTCTGTAACAGGCGGAGATTGGGATGACGTCTCGCGTGATATCGGCACTGCGAAAGAAGAACGCGTTGTCGTAAATATGGGGCCGCAACATCCTTCAACCCATGGCGTCCTCCGATTGATGTTGGAACTTGAAGGCGAAACCATCACCGAATTGCGCTGTGGGATTGGCTATCTACACACCGGTATTGAGAAGAACACCGAGTATCGAACCTGGACCCAAGGTGTCACTTTTGTCACTCGCATGGATTACTTATC
>RHAU01000095.1 GCA_010032125.1 Actinomycetota bacterium
CTTCCAGAATTCACCTGGGAGAAGACCGATCGCGCTAGCTCTCTTGCAAAGGAAGTGAAAGGCTAGCCATGACCGCCCCACTTGCCTTGAGACGGCAACGGGCGAATTCCTCTCAACGCTCCCAATCTTTCTCTCGAATCGCAGACGTTGTAGTCGACAATGGCGTCTTCCACCTCGACGAAGCGTTCAGTTACGGGGTTCCCGATTCACTGCTAGATCAAGTCTTCGTTGGCTCACTCGTTAAAGTTTCGTTCCGAGATGGAATCTCCTTCGGAATTGTGTGGGCCATTCGCGAAGTAAGACCCGAAGCGGTGAAACCAGTGACCGCCGTAGTGGATTCCTTTGCCCTCAGTAACCCAATGATTTCTCTTATCGACGAACTTCGTGATCGCTATGCATGTAGTCGTCACGACCTGATTCGTTTCGCTGTCACGAAAAAGAAAGTGGTATCCGCTAACACTGAGCTTGAGTCCTATAAGGAGCTCGGCAGTGTTTCTTTTGCACTTCTCTCTCATCACGAACTTCTCGAACGCCAGGTAATCAAACTCGTCAAGTCCTTAGATCGCTTTACCCTCGTCATTTGCGATACGGCCCGCACGTTGCGATTCCTTTCTCAAGCAATGAACGAACAAAATCTGCCGCATGTTGCGATAGATCCTGATGCGACCTCGGCTGAACAAACAAAAATGCGAATTAACATTCGTGATCTTGATAAAGGTGTCGTCATAGGGCTTCGCAGCGCGATATTCCAATCAGCGAAAAAGATTCACGACGTCATCGTTATCAATGAGGCGTCAAGTCACCACTACGAACAGAAGTCTCCTCAATGGAATACGCGCGACGTAGCCTTAATGCGGCAGCGAATTGAAGGTTTTTCGCTCACGTTCGCAAGTGCTTCTCCCTCATTAGAGCTCTTTAGACTCATTGACTCTGGTCACGTAAAGATTTTCAGGCCGCGAAAAGCAATCGTCATGAAAAAAGGACGGACACTTACCCCACCGATTACACATATCACCGCAATCCGAGAAGGCCTCAAGAAAGGGTCAGTCTTGGTAAGTATCGCCGAAAAGTCATATGTCTCCTCGGTTATTTGCCAACGATGTAGAAACCTTGCTCGCTGTGACTGTGGCGGCAAATACCGTTTGACTAGTGAGAAGACACTTCTATGTCATCTCTGTTCTTCAACAGAGAAGAAATTTGTATGTCGGGAATGTCAGGCAACTCAATTCCTCATGGTTCGTAGGGGAGCCGATCGAATTGCAGAAGAATTAGGTAAGGCTTTTCCTGGAACCCCTCTCCAATTAGTGAATTCCGAGAGCGCTCCTGTATCACAGTCAGTTGAGCGGAAAATATTCATTTCAACGTCGGGTGTTGAACCACATCTCGATGAGGGATTTGCCGCGCTCATTCTGCTGGATGGAGAATTTTTGCTGAATGCTCCCTACCTTCGTGCAGAAGAAGATCTCTTTTCGCGCTGGTTTTCCCTCATGCAACTGATCAAAACTGATGCGCCGGTTTTCGTCTCTCTTCCACAATCACACCGCATTACACAATCCATTATCTCTCGCGATCCACTTCGCTTCTTAAGGTCTGCACTAGCAGAACGAGATTCCATTGGTATGCCACCTACACGGCGACTCATTCGCATAGCAGGTGAGGTACGTACGCTTTCATCGGTAAGAAACACAATTCTCTCTGAACTGCCAGCGAGCATCGAAGTTTTGCCAGTTTCGAGTGATGGCAGATTGGTACTTAAATCACCACATGATGTTGCACCTGCGTTGCTTCACTCTCTTCGCGTTCTGCAGAAATATCGATCTGCATCAAAGAAGGATTTATTGCGCATAGAAGTTGATCCCAGGGATATTTAGCGAAGAAGTATTCACCCGGTAGAATCCGACGGTGGCCATTCAACCTATTCGTT
Source organism: Actinomycetota bacterium (assembly GCA_010032125.1). Classification (GTDB taxonomy): domain Bacteria; phylum Actinomycetota; class Actinomycetes; order Nanopelagicales; family Nanopelagicaceae; genus MAG-120802. The sequence continues at coordinate 1,925 of RHAU01000095.1, forward strand.
TTTTCGGAGATCCGGTGCTTACTACACCCGCCGAAGTTGTCACATCTTTTGATAAAGAGTTACGCGAATTGGTTGCAGACTTAACTGAAACAATGCTTGATGCACCTGGTGCTGGTTTAGCCGCGCCGCAGATTGGTGTTTCGCTCCGAGTTTTTGTCTGGCACGTAGACGATCAACTTGGTCACTTGGTTAATCCAGAACTCACACTGAGTGAGGAAATCCAAGAAGGCGAAGAAGGATGCCTTTCCTTCCCCGAACTGCGATACGACACTCCGCGCGCTTATCGAGCAGTTGCACGAGGTTTCACAATGCATGGGGAACCGCTCATAGTTGAGGGCACAGAATTTCTTGCACGAGCGCTTCAACACGAAACGGATCATCTCAATGGGATTCTCTTCATTGACCGAATGCCAAAAGCCTCACGCAAAGCGGCAATGAAGGAAATTCGTGAGTCAGAATGGTTCCTCGACGCGCAGTCTGCTGGCGTGAGCCCACAAATTAAAGTTTCACCTCACGCTACTAAGGGTCTGAGCAT
>RHAU01000096.1 GCA_010032125.1 Actinomycetota bacterium
TGGTGGAATAACAGGGATGCAATCCAAGACCATCGAGGTCGGATTGTTATTTGTATTAAGGAATGAGTTCACAACTTTCAATCGCTTGATGGCGCGGGTCTTCTTCTGACCCTTGCCGTTTTCAGCAACGTCATTAAGTTTGTCGAACTCTGCCTTCAGATCGAATGTCTCAAGACGCTTTTGGATTGCAGTCGCACCCATATAGCCCTTGAAATACATTCCGTAGCGATCGCGCATTTCGCGATAAAGATTCTCATCACCTTCGAGATCGCCGACTTTAAGATCCTTAAAACGGTTCCAGACTTCCTCGAGACGATCGAGTTCTTTCTGGGAACGCTCACGAATATTCTTTAATTCGCGCTCGCCCGCTTCACGAACTTTGCGTCGTTGATCAGCTTTTGCACCTTCATCTTCAAGTTCAGCAAGATCGTTCTCAAGCTTCTCTTGTCGAGCAGCAAGGTCTGTGTCGCGCTTTGTTTCAATCTTCTTGCGATCAGATGAGAGTTTCTTCTCCATCTTCGCTAAATCTTCTTCGCGACCTTCAGTATCAACTTCGGTGATCATGTAAGCAGCGAAATAGATAACTTTCTCAAGATCTTTCGGAGCAAGATCCAAGAGATAGCCGAGACGAGATGGGACGCCCTTGAAGTACCAAATATGAGTTACTGGCGCTGCAAGTTCGATATGACCCATGCGTTCGCGACGAACTTTTGCACGTGTGACTTCAACACCGCATCGTTCGCAGATGATGCCCTTGAATCGAACGCGCTTGTACTTACCGCAGTAACACTCCCAATCGCGTGTTGGTCCAAAGATCTTCTCATCGAAGAGACCATCTTTTTCTGGCTTCAGTGTTCGGTAGTTGATGGTTTCTGGCTTCTTGACTTCGCCAAATGACCATTCACGAATGTTCCCTGCCGAAGCAAGGCCGATTCTCAATTCATCGAAAAAGTTGACATCTAACATTGTCTATTCTCCCCCTGTCACACTTCTTCTACTGAGCTTGGTTCAACTCGTGACAAGTTGATACCTAACTCTTCGGCCGTCTTAAATACTTCTTCATCAGTATCACGCATCTCGATGGCAACGCCTTCGGATGAGAGAACTTCTACGTTGAGACAGAGTGATTGCATTTCCTTCACCAAGACCTTAAATGATTCTGGAATACCTGGTTCTGGAATGTTTTCGCCCTTAACGATCGCTTCGTACACCTTGACACGACCGAGAACGTCATCTGATTTGATGGTGAGCAATTCTTGGAGCGTATAAGCAGCGCCATATGCTTCAAGCGCCCACACTTCCATCTCACCAAATCGCTGACCACCGAACTGTGCTTTTCCACCGAGTGGTTGTTGAGTGATCATTGAGTATGGACCAGTCGAACGTGCGTGGATCTTGTCGTCGACCAAGTGGTGCAACTTCAAGATGTACATATATCCGACAGTGATCTTCTCTGGATAAGGAAGACCAGTACGGCCATCAAAGAGGCTCGCTTTTCCATCGACGTTAACAAGTCGTTGATTGTCAGCGTTAGGAAGTGTTGATTCGAGCAATCCATGGATTTCCTCTTCGCGAGCACCGTCGAAGACTGGTGTTGCGACGCGAGTGCCAGGCTTTGCAGAAGTCGCACCGATTTCAGCGAGGCGTTGTTCCCATGCCTTTGATGTACCGGAAACTTCCCAACCGCTCTTTGCAACCCAACCAAGGTGGGTTTCAAGAACCTGACCAACATTCATACGTCCTGGAACACCCAGCGGATTCAAAATCACATCAACCGGAGTTCCATCTTCAAGGAATGGCATATCTTCAACGGGAAGAATCTTGGAGATAACACCCTTGTTTCCGTGGCGACCTGCGAGCTTGTCACCATCTTGAATCTTTCGCTTCTGTGCAACGTAAACGCGAACAACTTGGTTAACGCCAGCAGGTAGGTCATACCCATCTTCAAGATCGAAGATTTTTACGCCAATAACTTTTCCGCCTTCACCGTGAGGAACCTTGAGTGAGGTATCGCGAACTTCGCGAGCCTTCTCACCGAAGATTGCACGGAGGAGTCGCTCTTCTGGTGTGAGTTCAGTTTCTCCCTTAGGAGTTACCTTTCCAACCAAGATATCGCCGGGTACTACATCAGCGCCGATGCGGATAATTCCGCGCTCATCCAGATCTGCAAGAACTTCTTCAGAGACGTTTGGAATATCGCGAGTGATTTCTTCGGCACCTAACTTGGTGTCACGAGCATCGACTTCGTACTCCTCAATATGAATGGAGGTAAGTACATCGTCCTGAACGAGACGTTGCGAAAGGATGATTGCATCTTCGTAGTTGTGGCCTTCCCATGACATAAATGCCACGAGCAAGTTCTTGCCGAGTGCCATTTCACCGTTCTGGGTGCTGGGGCCATCAGCGATTGCTTGTCCGGCTACTACTTTGTCGCCTTCTTGGACGATCACGCG
>RHAU01000097.1 GCA_010032125.1 Actinomycetota bacterium
GGCTCTTGTTGAAACTGGATCAAAGATGGATGAAGTTATCTTTGAAGAGTTCAAGGGCACCGGAAATATGGAATTGAAACTCGATCGCAAATTTGCAGATAAGCGAATCTTCCCAGCAGTTGATGTTGATGCATCAGGAACACGTAAAGAAGAGATTCTTATGGGACCTGAAGAACTCAATATTGTCTGGAAGTTACGCCGCGTTCTTCACGCTCTGGATTCGCAGCAAGCGCTCGAACTTCTCTTGGAGAAGATGAAGGGCACCAAGTCCAACGTCGAATTCCTCATGCAGGTTCAAAAGACGACCGTCGGTCCGGATCAAGGCGGAAACTAAGCGCGAATTAGCCCATTTTCGGCGGCTCGGTTACCCTCTGCCGTCTGACGTTCTGGTTCACCGCGAATGCGGACCCAGTACAGATTGAAGGAGAAGAAATGAAGCAAGATATCCATCCGCAATACGGACCAACCACCGTTACCTGTGGTTGCGGCGAGACATTTACAACTCGCTCCACTATCGAATCAGGCTCACTCTTCGTTGAAGTCTGCTCCGTATGCCATCCGTTCTACACAGGCAAGCAGCGCATCCTTGATACTGGCGGTCGTGTCGCCAAGTTCGAAGAGAGATTGAAGAAGTCCAAGAGCGCTAAGTCCAAGTAGCTTTACAACAGAAGACCGCCGCTGCCTCGCGCAGAAGTGCGGTCTTTTGTATTTCTACGGCACGTCAGAGGAGTTAAGGAAAGGAGGGAAAGATGAGTGAGAAGAATCGTTTTGCTTCCATGCCGGAGATTCTTAAAGAGTACGAAACGCTCGAAGCCCAAATGGCCGATCCATCAATCCACTCCGATCAAGGCAAAGCGCGCCAATTAGGAAAGCGATATGCCCAACTCGGTCCTGTCATTGCCGGATACCGTGAATATAAAAAATGTGAAGCAGATCTTCAGGCAGCGGAAGAATTTGCCGAATCAGATCCAGAATTTGCTGCTGAAGTCCCGGCGCTCAAGAGCGCTTATGACGTTGCCGCTGAAAAATTAGAAGAACTCTTATTACCTCGTGACCCCAATGATGATCGAGATGTCATTTTAGAAATTAAAGCAGGAGCGGGCGGTGAGGAATCGGCGCTCTTTGCAGGCGATCTACTTCGTATGTATCTCCGCTATGCAGAAAAACAAGGGTGGAAAACCGAAGTCATCGAAGCAACGGAGAGCGATTTAGGTGGATATAAAGATGTATCGGTCGCCGTTAAGTCACGTGGTAATCCGGAAGCCGGTAGCGCACCTTTTGCGAAATTGAAGTTTGAGGGTGGAGTACATCGCGTTCAGCGTGTGCCAGAAACTGAGTCGCAAGGTCGAATCCACACATCTGCTGCAGGAGTTCTCGTTCTACCTGAAGCCGAAGAAATAGATGTGCAGATCAATATGAATGAATTGAGAATCGATGTTTACCGCTCATCGGGCCCTGGTGGTCAGAGCGTTAACACCACAGACTCTGCTGTGCGCATCACACATCTTCCTACTGGAATCGTCGTGGCTTGTCAGAACGAGAAGAGCCAACTTCAAAATAAAGAATCTGCACTTCGTATTTTGCGAGCACGATTGCTTGCTGCAGCACAGGAAGCGGCTGACGCCCAAGCCGCCGCAACAAGGAAGAGTCAGGTCAGAACCGTTGATCGCTCCGAACGAATTCGAACATATAACTTCCCAGAAAATCGCATCAGTGATCACCGGGTTAATTTCAAGGCAAATAACCTTGATGCGGTTCTCAACGGCGAACTCGATGATGTTATCGGTGCGCTGCTTGAAGCCGATAAAGCAGAGAAGCTCGCAGCCGCTGAGGCATGAAGCCAGCGAAGGAAGTTATTCGCAGCGTCCGAGCAAACTTTGCTCAGCGCGAAATTCCAGATGTTGATGCCGAAATTATCGTGGCGCATGTTCTTGGAATTGAACGGATGGATCTCCATAGAAAAAGTTATGAGATTAACGGCGAACAGTTAAGCGAAATAGATGAACTTGTTGCCCAGCGAATCAACGGTGTACCTACCCAATATCTTGTTGGCGAAGCACCTTTTCGTTATCTCACCTTCGAGGTCGGTCCCGGAGTCTTAATCCCGCGTCCGGTGATGGCATCACTCTCTTTTTCAACCGCCACGACGTGCACCGGAAGTTCGCGCTGCCGTGCTTCATGTGCAATCGAGATTGCAATCGCGCCGCTTCCTGAACCAAGATCAAGAACTGAGATCGCACTCTTAGTATCTCGATTAAAAGATGAGAAAAGTCTTTCAATCTCCACCATTGCGGCATCGACAAGTAGCTCGGTCTCTGGACGCGGGATTAAGACTCCGGGACCGACCTCGAAGGTGAGATAACGAAAAGGTGCTTCGCCAACAAGATATTGGGTAGGTACACCGTTGATTCGCTGG
>RHAU01000098.1 GCA_010032125.1 Actinomycetota bacterium
CCAAATGGATTATTTCCAGGTCGTGGTGCGCCACCAGGTCGTTGACCTGCAGGACGCGGTGGTCGAGGCATTCCCGTTGTGCCAAATGGATTATTTCCAGGTCGTGGCGTTGCAGGTCTTGGAGCTGCAGGACGCGGTGGAACTTGTGGTGCAGAAGGTGGAGTTTGTTTCGGTGGAGTCTGGGAAATATTTTGATCGTTTGTTGGCGAAGGTATTTCTACGACAGGAACTTCTGGAGTTGGCGCACTCTTCTTTGGCGCGGCTTTCTTTGCAGGCGCTTTCTTCTCTACTTTTGGTTCAGTCGCTGGCTTTGTAGCAGGAGGATATTTTTCAAGAAATTTTCTAACGACGGGTGGTTCGACTGTTGATGATGCGGATCGAACAAATTCGCCCATCTCTTGGAGTTTGGCAAGGACATCCTTGCTCTCCATACCTAAATCTTTTGCTAATTCGTAAACGCGGACCTTTGCCACTTTTCTCCTTCGTGGCCCCGCGTTCGGGAAACGCGAAGCCTAAATTGACCTACTCATGATTGTGGGGTGCTCATTTGAGTGCCATTGCCTTCGCTCCTGCTTATGTGAGGTAAGTACCTCAGAGCGCAACCATACCCTTGCCGACCCGCTTTTACGAAACCTCAGGCGAGGCGGTGACCCCGTCGGAGTGAATATCTATCCGCCAGCCCGTCAATCGTGCCGCAAGTCGGGCGTTCTGACCATCTTTACCAATCGCCAGCGAGAGTTGGTAATCAGGCACAATCACTTTGGCAGATCGAGATTCTGCATTAACAATCTCGACCTGAGAAACGCGCGCCGGCGCAAGTGCATTTCCTACATATTGCGCAGGGTCTTCTGACCAATCAACAATATCTATTTTTTCGCCATGTAGTTCATCCATCACTGCACGTGCACGCGCACCCATCGGTCCGATAAGCGCACCTTTCGGACTTACGCCAGCGCGATGTGCTCTCACTGCAATCTTTGAACGGTGTCCTGCTTCACGTGCAACGCCCATGATTTCTACAACTCGATCACGTATTTCAGGAACTTCAAGTGCGAATAGTTGCTTTACCAAAGCCGGGTGACTTCGAGAGAGAAGCACTTCTGGACCTTTTGCGCCCTGTTTCACTTCCACAACAAAACACTTAATCCGCTCACCGTGCTTGTAAATCTCACCTGGGACCTGCTCGTGTGGTGGAATCTTTCCTTCAACGCGACCTAAGTCAATATAAACCATTCGATGATCGCGTCCTTGTTGAATTACTCCCGAAACAATATCGCCAACGGAGGCGCTGAATTCTCCGACAATTTCCGCGTCCTTGGATTCACGCATCTTCTCCTTGATTATCTTGCGTGCAGTTGACGATGCAATGCGACTAAAGCCCGGGAGATCATCGACAATCTCTCCAGTCTTTTCACCATCTGGTCCAAACGTTGGAATGATGATTGAGATTTCGCCTGTAACACGATCTAATTTTGAGTGCGCGTAAGGCTTTGCGCCTTCCATCTCGTTATATGCCAACTTCACTGCAATTTCGATTGCGGTTATCAATCTATCTAGAGGAATATCTCGTTCGACGGTAAGCGCTTCTAGCACTTTCATATCGACATTCATCGCGCTGATCCTTCACGTCGATTAAATTCAATCTCGATCTGCGCTCGCTTAACATCAGAATAATTAACGGTCGACTCGCTTTCTAAGCTTTCAATGATGGCGCTTTCCGTTGATGCCGACTTAATCCGACCTATGAATTTTTCGCCTTCAAACGGGGTGATTTTTACCAATCTTCCAATGTTCTTTCGCCAATGTCGCCCGAGAGTAAGCGGTCTATCTACTCCCGGTGTAGTGACTTCCAAAGTGAAAGGCAGATCGCCCATCTGTGAATAGCTATCGAGGATGGTTGAAACTGTTTTCGATACTACGGTCACTTCATCAAGGCTTGGGTTTGAATCTTCTCTATCGATTACCACGGAAACTATCCGTCTTTTTCCGGCTGGCGTAACTATTACTTCTTCTAGAACAAATCCTGCACGTTCGACGACAGGGGTAAGCAACTCAGTGAGATTGGTGACTAGTGACATTTCTACCGACCTATTTATTTGTTGTTGAGTTGTAAGGCGTGAGGATAGCGGCAGTTAAAACTAAAAGAAAGTGTCGAATGCCAACCGGATGATTAGTAGAGCGGTCACAAGGAGAAATACTCGACGAATAAGCGCAGATCCTCCACGCATTGCCCAGCGCGCTCCCAGAAAACCTCCGGTGATGTTTCCGATTGCCATCGTTAAACCAAGTAACCACATGATCTTTCCGTGATAACCGAAGACGACAATCGCTCCTAGATTCGTAGCAAGGTTGACAATCTTCGCGGTTACAGAAGCCTGCATAAAAGCGAAGCCAAGAATTGCGACC
>RHAU01000099.1 GCA_010032125.1 Actinomycetota bacterium
TCCAAATTGATCCTGACACGATCCCCAAAGCGCACCCCACGGCATTTGAGCTAGAGGACCTGAATTCTCGGGCGAATTTGTTAAGAGCTCCTCATAGATGCTTTGGGCTTCTTCGGCGCTATCCAAATCAAGGGAGATAGTTACATTGTTGCCAACATGCACTTTGTGGCCCATGGAAGCAATCATGTCTGTTGCCATTAAAACATGGCCATTAGTGATTGGTAACTGAATATTCATAATGAGATTTGATTCAGAATCGGTTAACTCAGGAGCGCCTTGGGGTCGGGGCATGTCCTTCATGCGCGTGACGCTGGTGAATTCGCTTTGGAAAACCCGCTTGTAGAAATTGAAAGCTTCCTCACTCTTTTCCATGAAGTTGAGATATGTATTTACTCGAGACATGCCTGAAAGGGAGAATCTTGCCAAAATTCGAGTTCAACCGCGTTTGGGAATATTACAATTTGGGAGTGGCTGAAATTTCCTGCAGATTATCTTTACCAATAATAAGCAGAAATTTCGAAAACAAGTGGGAGTGGTAAGTGACAATCACCGTTTCTATAGAAGATCCACGAAATCCTGACATGGCGAAGATTCTTCAAACGCATTTGGATTTTTGTCGGGCGGTCACTCCTGCAGGATTCTCCTTCGCCCTTGATCTCTCCAAATTAGTTTCTCCCGATATCGCAGTATTTGGAGCGAGGATTGACGGTGAATTAGTTGGCGTCGGTGCTATTCGAATTCTCGACAAAGAACATGCCGAATTGAAGTCCATGCATACATTGGCGAATTACCGTGGGAAAGGCGTGGGATCTGCCATGGTGGATCACATCACTGCATACGCTAAAGAAAAAGGTATGAAGCGATTGAGTCTGGAGACTGGCGCAAAAGAGTCTTATAAAGCCGCACGAGACTTGTACGAAAAAATGGGCTTTACATATTGTGATGCTTTTGGGGATTACACCTTGAGTGAATACAACACCTGTATGACGAAATATCTTGACGAAAATATTCCTTAGGCAAGAAATTTGAGTTTCTAAAATTCATGCTTGACGGCTATCCTTCAGAGGTTATGACATCCACAAATGAAACATTTAAATGTCCCTGCGGGTGTCCGCCTGATAATTGCACTTGCTGCTGCAGCCGACCAGGGGGTTGTGGTCACCGCAAGTAAGTGGGTTAGATTCCACCCATGATCTCAGTAGAACGTCTTCTCAAACACATGGCATGGGCCAACCAACACACCATCAGCCATCTCGAAACACTTCCTGTCGAAGCGCTCAATGCTTACGCCACCAATGAAGAGTGGAAAGTTTCAGAAATCATCCGTCACATAGTCGAGTCTGGACGTTTCTACGTTTATCGAATCACTGGTTCTTTCCCTGCTATTCCCGGAGAAAAAGCGGTTGAGCCGCAGAGCATCTCTGATTTGGCCATGCTCAAGACTCAAGCAGCCGCGATTGATCAAGCGCTCTTGGCTTGCGAACCATTAGAAGATATTCAAGTTGAGTTTACGAATTATGAAAAGAAGTTGGTAAAGCGCTGGCGCTCAACAATTCTCTCCCAATCGATTCATCATGCAACCGAGCACCGCGCACAATTAGCTTCAGCGCTGGAGGCAAAGGGCTTCGAGCCGATAGATCTCGACGAGTTAGATTTGTGGTCGTACGAATCGGCGAAGGGCTAGACTGAAGATATGTGCAGCAAAGTGAAATGTAATCGATGCGGTAAATGGACGTGGTCGGGCTGCGGTGAACATATTGAAGAAGCTCTCGCGGGAGTTCCACAAGAACAAATCTGTACTTGTTAGAGCTCGCCCTTCACAAGTTTCTTAAGTATCTCATCGGCCCGATCTCTCACTCCATTTAGGTCATCGAGCCGGTCGAGACCTCGCACTTGTTGAGCGATTCGAAGATTGCGTGAAAACCTCTCACGATTCCGATCAAGAAAATCCCAATACAACGTGGTAAACGGACAAGCATTGTCACCAGTCCGCTTCTTGGGATCGAAATAGCAACCCTTGCAGTGATTTGTCATGCGCGAGATATATGCCCCGCCAGCTGCATATGGCTTAGTCATCATGATGCCACCATCGGCATGAACGCCCATGCCGATGACGTTGGGGATCATCACCCAATCACTCGCATCAACGAAAACCTCGCGCATCCAATCGAGAAATTGTTGGGGATTAATACCTGAGATAAGAGCGAAATTGCTCAGGATCATCAAACGGGGGATGTGGTGCACCCACGACCGTTCTTCGATATCTGAAATTGTGTTTTTCAAGCAGTTCATCTTGGTCTGTGAAGAATCCCGGAATAGTTGGGGGAGATCGAGATTTGCATCGAGTTTATTGTTGTTTCGATAAGAATCGCCCAAGAACCAGTACATCCCATTGACGT
>RHAU01000100.1 GCA_010032125.1 Actinomycetota bacterium
TTTACTTCAGGAATATGTTGATTTCCTCTTCTCGCTCTTTCCGGACCGCGCGTTTAATCAACAATTTGCGGGCCGGCCGATTCGCATTGCAATTGATGCAGGTAATGGAATGGGTGGACATACCGCGCCTGCCGTTATGTCAAAAATCAATGCGGTCGTGGATGGAATCTATTTTGATTTAGATGGAACATTTCCAAATCATGAAGCAAATCCCATCGATGCCAAGAACTTAGTTGATCTTCAGAAATTGGTTCGTGACAAGGAAGCAGACATTGGCCTGGCATTTGATGGAGATGCTGATAGATGTTTCCTTGTTGACGAACGGGGAGAATTAGTTTCTCCTTCTGCTCTGACCGCGCTGATAGCCGAACGGGAACTTAAGAAGTCTCCAGGATCGTCCATCATTTATAACTTGATTTGCTCCAGAGCGGTACCAGAAGTCATCAAAGAGAATGGCGGGATAGCGCTACGAAGTCGAGTCGGTCATTCTTTTATTAAGAAAATGATGGCAGAAAATGATGCGATATTTGGCGGAGAACATTCAGGCCATTTCTATTTTAAAGATTTCTGGAATGCAGACTCAGGGATGCTCGCAGCGTTGCATGCAATCGCCGCATTGTTTGATGAACAAAAACCACTTTCAGAGTTAATGGAGAGATTTAACAGGTATTCTCTCAGTGGTGAAATCAATACCAAAGTAGAAGACCCCAAGGCTGCGATTGCTCAGATAAAGGCTGAGCTTTCGAAATCAAGTGAGCAGTTTGAATTTGACGAGCTCGATGGCTTGACAGCTTCATCGGTTCATTGGTCTTTCAACGTTAGACCTTCGAATACTGAGCCTCTTCTTCGTCTCAATGTGGAAGCTGGAAGCATTGACGAGCGCCTGCGTATCCAAGATTTGGTCTTGCGTATTTTGCGAAGCAGGTAAACTAACGCCTGCAAACGCTGCAAAATCCAAGCAGTACCAATGTCGTCGAGGAGAGTCCTTTGAACCTGGCTACATCCACCACCCTGAAGCACGATATTGCCAACTCAGCCTTAGCGGCCGAAGGAAAAAAGCGCATAACTCTTAAAGCAGGCGGCGCCGAAATTGCGCTCTGCGCTTCCAATCCACTTTCAACTCAGGATGACACCGCTGCAGCTCTCGTGCATGAATACGGCATAAGCGTATTTGCACGTAATGGAGTCGACAGAGAGGGCTATTACTCGCATATAAATGCAGCTCTTGACATTGCACCGCACCAAGTTTTTGATGATGGATGCGATCTTGTTAATACACTACACACAACCAGAACTGAACTTCTCTCAAATATCACTGGTGGTTGTGAGGAGACCACAACTGGTGTAATTCGACTTCAACAAATGGCAAAAGACGGCGCCTTAACATTTCCGATGATTGCTGTAAATGACACTGACACCAAGCACATGTTTGATAACCGTTACGGAACGGGTCAATCCACCATTGACGCGATTTTCCGTGCCACAAATCAACTTCTTGGCGGCAAGATTTTTGTAGTTGCTGGATTTGGCTACTGCGGTAAAGGCGTCGCAGAACGCGCCCGTGGTATGGGCGCCGATGTGATCATCACAGAGATTGATCCAACTAAAGCTCTTGATGCAATGATGCAGGGTTACCGCGTCATGCCAATGTTGGAAGCAGCAAAGGTGGGCGATATCTTCGTTACTGTCACAGGCAATCGCACGGTTCTTTCAGCTGAGCACTTCTCAGTCATGAAAGATGGTTCAATTTTGGCCAATGCTGGACACTTTGATATTGAGATTGACGTTGCCTGGCTTGAAGAGAATGCGAAGAAGAATTCACGAATCCGCCATCAGACCGATGAGTATGTACTTGCAAATGGCCATAGGCTTCTTGTGATTGCCGAGGGCAGACTCGTCAATCTTGGCGCTGCCGAAGGTCACCCCGCCGTTGTGATGGATATGTCATTCGCAGATCAAGCTCTCACGTCTCAAGTTGAAGAGCATGGGCGCAACCATCGATACTCTGACAGGAATTCAGGACGAATACCTCAACTCTTGGAAGCACGGTAGCTAATGACATCGGTAATGGTCGTTGATGATGATCAAGACCTTGCCGAAATGTTGGGAATTGTCCTCAATGGTGTTGGCATAGAAGTCGATCTTGTTAGTCGCGGTGATGAAGCGGTCGATGTATTTCGCAACAATCCACCAGACTTAGTCTTGCTCGACATCATGTTGCCGGGACTCGATGGCATCGAAGTATGCAAGCAAATCAGAAAGCAATCGATGCGAGTTCCCATAGTCATGCTGACTGCAAAGAGCGACACGCACGACATCGTTAAAGGCCTTGAAGCCGGCGCCGATGATTACATGGTTAAGCCTTTCAAGCCTTCAGAACTTGTTGCTCG